>CALXJS010000016.1 GCA_944388685.1 uncultured Clostridia bacterium
TTTTAAGTTATAAATAATTGACATATAAAAAAATATATACTATAATAAATATAGAAAACAAGGAGCCACAAAGTGTGGTACCATTATAAAATTGATATAAGAATCGCATCTCTAATGGCTAGCAGAGATGTGATTCTCTTTGTATGTAATTATAACTAAAGCTATAATTAAAACAAAAGAGATGATAGCAAGAGCTATATTCGTAATTAATGACAAAATCAATAATTGCAATAATGCCTCTTCTAACATATGCATCACCTCACTTTCTTTATAAGAATTGAGATGATACCACACTCTGCTTTTCCTTATTTTCTTTTAAGATTATACAAAGGAATTAGGTAAAAGTCAACAATAAAAACAAAAGTTTGTGATTTTCATGGTTTATATCTATAATCATTATCCAATATCTTGACAGTCAAACATATTTCATTTAATCTGCTCATAATTGCTTCAATCGAAGATTTATTCTTTCCGACTGTAAAAATGTCTATAAGTTGATTCTCAGTAAAATTAGTAGTAATTATAATTGGTTTGTTATGCTCATATCTTTCATTAATGATATAGTATAATTTTTCTAGCACCCATTCACTAGGTTTTTCTTTTCCTAAATCATCAATTATTAAAACATCACAATTTATAAATTCTGAAATTATTTTTGATTCATTTTCTTGAATTTCATTATTATAGCTTTTCTTTATTATTCCAAAAAGTTTAATTGTTGATCCAAATACAACTGATTTCTGCATTTTTATTAATTCATTTGCAATGCTACAAGCTAAATGTGTTTTACCGACTCCATATGGACCGTAAAATATAATTCCAGTGCCTCTTTTATTTGCAATTTCAAAATTTGTAATAAATTTTTTACTTATAAATAATTTGAAAAATATATATTGAAAAAAATATAGTAATATTAAACAAAAAAGTAATAAAAACAGATTGTAAAAAAAAGAAAAATGTGAAATAATAATTAAAATAAATAATATGGGGGAGAAACAAATGAAAAAAATATTCACAAAAATACTAATCATATCAATCATCTGTTTATTGGATTCTATGATAATGTGCTATTTTTCTGCAATTTTTATTGGAACAACAGCTATGGAAAATGATGTTGAAAAATCAATATATAGACAAAAATTAGATATATTAAATGCAGAATGGAAAATGCCATCAAGTGGAAATGCTATAAAACTACATTCTTACATATTGACAATACCAATATTAGCATTAGAAACGGGATTTGAAACCTTTGAAAATGGAATTTTAATATTTATGCTAATAGCCGTAATTCCTATTATCATATTAGGGATAATTACAATTTTACAAATAATTGCAAGAAGTATACAAATTGGAAAAGAGCAAGAATGGAAAAATTTAACAAGCAGAATGATTACTATTATTAGTATAATTATACAAATAATGCTTTGCTTAGAAATCGTAATATCAATCATCGTAGTAGCAAAGAAAACAATAATAGGCATACTAGCATTGATGTTAATTTTATGTTTAAATGTATTAGTAGTAGAAAAAGTAATTTCTGAACTAATCAAAGAAAAAAATTACAAAGATATAGATGAAAAAAACATAAAAGAAAAAGAAATAGAAAAGGAAAGTATTGAACAGTAAAACTTATCATTTAGAACATAAAACATAATCTCCCTATTGGAAGACGATACAGAAAAGTTAAGGTCTTCTTATATAGGAAGATTTTTATGTTATGAAAGATTTGTTAATTTTTTAAATTTTTCTGTTAATTCCGCAGGGTTGTCGTAGAAGATAACATCTTTAGCAAGATTTTTCATTGTTAAAGAAATGTCACTACCAGTTTTAGCAATAACATAAATTGGTAGTCCGATAGCATAGGCATACCCAGCACCAATACCTAATCCAACACCCTTTTCTGAGAATTCGACAATTAACATATCACATTGTTTCATTGCAGGAAATGCATAATCAGGCATTAATTTGGCACCTTCTGGTAATTCTGCCTTACCATATTTTTCGACATCTCTAGCCATTACAACATTTTCAATATCGGCTTTTAAAAGTGCATTAGTTAGTTCTTCTATTTTATTTTTATCTTCCTCACCATCATGAAATTTTAATGACATAAAAGCTTTTTTCATAATTTATCTCACTCCTTTCTTAAGGCACAAATCTGGTTGGAAAAGAATTAAATTTTGAGCAGTCAAAACGAATTTGAAATTTATGAGGCACACTAGTTGTACGTTGAATAAATTTCAAATGAAGTTTGACGATGCTAAAATTGTAATTATTTTTCAACCTTAACCTTCCTTTTTATTTCAATCATTATATAATATATTGTTTTATAAAAGCAATATAAAATGATAAAATTTGACAAAAAAGCGATGTAATATATTTGTAACATAAATGTAAAAAAAATGTCAAAAAATCAGAAAATAAATAAAAATCCACTAAAAACGCTGAAATAACAAGTGTTTAACAAAAATAATTTTAAATGTCAAAATACCAGATGGATTTACAAAATAAACAGATATGATATAATTTAAAAGAATATATTAATCATTAAAAGGGGGGTATTATGAAAAGAAGAAAAGCTTTTAAAATATCATTAAGAAAAATAGTTTGCTTTATATTAGCGATATTTGTAATATATTATGGAGGAATGAAAATATGGGCATCAACAGTAGAAACAACACCAGTTACATTTTCTGACAATAATTTATATCAAAGTTTAAGGACAAGACTATCAAATTATATTATTGACAGAGATGATAATACTAAAACCCTAGAAATCAGAACAGATGCAATTCCTCAAATTACGGAATTGGATTTGAGTAACTGTCAAATTTCAGATTTATCAGGAATAGAAAATTTTACTGGTTTAACGATTTTAAATTTATCTAAAAATACGATTTCTGATATTTCAGATTTATCTAACCTAAACAGTTTGAAAACTTTAAATTTAAGCAATAATACAATTAATAATATTAATAATATAAGTTCACTAACAGCATTAGTAAGTTTAAATCTTAACTCAAATAAAATAAGTGATATTTCACCAGTATCAAGGCTAATTAATTTGCAAACATTAGATGTCTCTAATAATGCAATCAGTACAGCAATAGCAGTTAGAAGTTTATCAAATTTAACATCTTTAAATGTTTCACAAAATTCAAGTTTAGCTAATCTAAGTGATGTTTTAATGACACAACTAACATCGCTAAATGTTTCTAGTACAGCAATTACTGATGTGGAAAATATAACAAATTGTAGAAATCTATTAGAATTAAATTTGTCAAATAATAATATATCAACCTTAAGCCCTTTGTTTAAAACAGAAAAAGTAGGTAATGAAACAGTTGCCATAATGAGAAATCTTCAAAAATTAGATGTTGGATATACAACAAAAACAGGCTTGAGTTTTAGTAACTTAAAGAGAATTACTGCATTAAGGGAACTTTATGCACAAGGCAATGAACTTACTAGCGTAAGTGGTATTGCAGAAATGGGAAGTTTAGAATATGTCAATTTAGATGATAATGAGATTGAAAATATAGAACCATTTAGAATTACCACAACACAAAATGGAATAGAAATGACGAAATATTTAATTCCTGCTACACAAATTTCACTTGCTAATAATGAAATAGAAGATATTTCTGTTTTAAGTTACTTAGAAGAAATAGAATATTTGGATTTATCAGGAAACCATATACAAGTTATTTCACCAATAGAAGGATTTAGTTTTTCAAAAGGTGTAGATTTACGAGATCAAACAATTACAATGCCTATTTATGAAAAGAAAAATGGTGAAAATCATTATGTAATATTATTAAATATTATGCAGAGTGCAAAAAATCCAAGCAGTATAGCTTATGCAGAAAATACGAATTTTACAACAGAAGGTGTAACTTTAAATTCAGATCCAACATATAATGTGGCACCATATTATAATGTTATTATTACACCAGATAAAACAGATGATGATCTTCTATCTATAACACTTCATGGAGGTGTGGCTGATGGAACAATAATTACATTCCAAATTAGTACATCTTCAAGTGCAATAGAAACTTTACAATTTGAGGATCCAAACCTAGATGCAGCAATATATAGGTATTTATTAACACATATGGATGCGAGATCATATATTGCTAGAGCACCAAAAATTATCAATATAACACAAAGAGAAATAGCAAATACGAAAGAATTAGATATTTCAAATGCTCAAATTCAGAATTTAAAAGGACTTAGCAATTTTAGTAACCTAGAAGTATTGAATTTATCAAATAATGAAATTTCAGATGATTCAGAAATAAAATACTTAGAAGATTTAAACGTTTTAAATTTTGCCAATAATAAACTTAATAATCAATATACATCAATAGAAGTATTATATGAATTAACCAATTTGGACTTGTCTGGAAATAACATCCAAGATTTAAATAGTTTAAATAATTACTTGATAAATTTAGAAGCAGAGAGACAAGAGCCAGGTTTAACAGAATTGACATTATCGAATAATAAGTTAACAAATGTAGAAATATTATACAATTTTTCAACATTACAAAGATTAAATATATCAAATAATGATATAACAGATATTAGTTATATTAGTCCAAATAAAGCATTAAATACATTAAATATATCTGGAAACAATATAGAAGATATTACAGTTTTATCAGAATTAACAGGTATAAAAACATTAAATATGTCAAATAATTTAATAGAAGACATACAATCTATAACAAATTTATCATTGACAACATTAGATATATCAGGAAATAGAATAACAGATATTACACCTATTAGATATCAAACAGGACTAACAGATTTATATATTAATAATAATAAGATTGCAGATGTTTCTAGTGTTGAGCCATTGTTATTAAGAGGAACGTTTGAAGCAAAACAACAAAAACTAACAAGAGTATTAGACGGTTCATCAGGTATAATTACAATAGAACTACCAGAAATTTTTAAATCTGCTAAAAATTCTAGCAGTAAAGTATATACTTCTAATGATTTCAATTTAGAAAATTGCCAACTTACAAGCGATGGAAATTCGATTGAAATAAATACGCAAGAATTGGGAGATAATGAAATAGCAAGAGTAACAATTGTGGGTGGACGAGCAGATGCAACAACATTCTCTGTAGCAGATGAATTAAGAGGAACGATTACGTATAATCCACAAGAAAAAACAAAAGAAAATGTTACAGCAACAATTTCGTTCAATAGAGATGGAGCAAGAATATTAAATAATGATGGAAAGAATACATATACTTTTACACAAAATGGTGACTTTACATTTATATATCAAGATGAATATGGATTTGACGGAGAAGCAAAAGCAGCTGTAAATTGGATAGACAATAAAGGACCTGAGGCAACAGTAAAATACAGTACAGAAGGATTAACAAATCAAGATGTTGAAGTTACAATAACAACAGATGAGGCAATTGGAAATCAAATCAATGGATGGGAATTTACAAATGATACAAATACTGAAATGAAAAAGACTTATTCAGCTAATACAGAAGAAAAAATAAATCTTCAAGATGAATTAGGCAATACTTCAGAAGTAACGATAACAATTAATAATATAGATAAAACAGCACCTCAAATTTCAGGAGTAGAAGATGGTAAAACATATCAAGAAGCTATAACACCAAATGCCACAGATGAAAATCTTGAAAGTGTTGTATTAACAAAAGATGGTAACCAAGTAACGAATTATAGAAATGGACAACAAATTACAGAAAACGGAAAATATACATTAACAGCAATCGATGAGGCAGGAAATGAAACCAGTATTGAATTTACAATAGAAATAGAAGGAGAACAAATAGATGATACAATTACTTCTTCTGAATATGAAGTAAATGATCAAACTTTTAAAATTAGCAGGATATCACCAGAAACAAAATTATCAGATTTTAAAAAGGATATTTCAACAGAAGTAGGATATAAGATAGAAGACTTATCAGGTAAAGAAGTACAAAATTCAAGTCTTATAGGAACAGGCTACACATTAGTAACAGATACTGGAAAAGAATATACTTTGATTGTTACAGGTGATTTAAATAATGATGGAGAGGTTAAACTTACAGATATATCTATAATTAGAAAACATTATTTGAAAGTAGAACTTTTACAAGGAATATATGAAGAAGCAGCAGATATAGATGATAATGGAACAATTAGTTTAAATGACATATCTGTTATGAGAAAGTTTATCTTAGGGGTACAAGATATTTAAAATACTTGTTATTAAATTTAAGAAATATATATTTGTTTAAGGAGGATTAAAATGAAAACAAAATTAAAAATAATGCTAGTTCTATTGACGGTAATTATGGTAATAAGTGTAATACCAACTGCTGTAAAAGCAGAATATTCAGCAGAAGTAAAAATGACACCTGACAAAACAGAAGTAAACCCAGGAGATACGGTTACTGTTGTGGTTGAATTGGTCAATATAGTAGATCCAGGAACAGGTGCAAGTGATATGGGAGGAAATGTTGAATATGATACGAATTTTATTGAAAGTATTAGTTCAACACAAGGAACTTGGGATTCAGCAAATGGAAGATTCCTTTTAAGTGGAAATATCATAACAGAAGATGGACAATTTGCGGTATTGCAATTTAAAATAAGTGAAAATGCTACAGGATCTTCATCAGTAAGATTTACAGAAATACAAACAGCTAATGGATCTGGAGCAGAACCATACAGCCCAGATATTACACTAACATTTAATATAGCAGATCCAGATCAACCAGGTGGAGATGACAACACAACTGGTGATGATAATACAACTGGTGATGATAATACAGTAGGGGACGACAATACAACAGGAGATGATAATACAGCAGGAGGAAATAATACAAGTGGAGATGACAACACTTCAGGAGGAAACAGAAATAATACATCTTCAGGAGGAAATACAAACAAAAATAGTATTAGAGGAAATAATGTAGGTAATACTACATCTCAACCAAAATTACCATATGCAGGAACAGGAACAGGAATATTTATTGCAGCAGTTGTTTTAATAGCTGTAGTTATAGGATCTTATGTATTATATAAAAGATACCAAAAAGTATAATAATAAAGAATAGAGACAGAATACCTTAATGGTATACTGTCTTTTAATTTATGTAGAAAAACAAAAAAATTCTACAAAATTTGTTTGTAAGTAGCCAAAATTTCCTTGTAATAGTAACTATTACAAGGAAAACTTGAAAAAAATCCAAAAATCTGTTATAGTATTGCTATAAAAGGAGAGAAAAAACATGGAAAAAAAGAAAATGGATTATGAAAAATTAAATTCCTATGTTACAGAATTACAAAATAGAATGCCAAAGATAAATATAGAATCTATCAAAAAGGTGAATAATTTAGCAGAATTTTTAGATGAAATAAAAAATCAAAAAGAAACGACAAGATTTGATAATAATGAAATAGAGGAATTTAAAAATATACTTAAGTATATATATGATGAATATGATGGAACAGAAAAAAGTATAAGAAAAATATCCAAAAAAATCGAAAGTCCAGAAAGAAAATATGACGATGTAACATCAGATATAAAAATACTAGGATATAGAAAATCAGTAGGACAATCAGAAGAAAATAAAGAAGAAATTGACAAATTATTTCGTTTAGCACAATATTTAATAGAAGTCAGAAAACAAAGGCATTTACCAATGGCAGGAGAAAGCGATAGATCTGAAAGAGCGAGATTTACAGAAATATTGGAGTATATAGACCAACACTATGACGGAACAGAAGAAAGCATAAAAAATATCTGTGAGATGTTAGAAAGTAGAGAAGATTTTGATGAAGTGCTTAGTCATCAAGAGTTAGAAAATAACAATAAAGAGGAAGAAAGGTAGAACATGAAGGAAATTGTAGTAGCGACTAATAATCAAGGAAAGCTAAAAGAAATAAAAGAAATATTGACAGATTATAAATTGCTATCATTAAAAGAAGTAAATTGTACTATAGAAGTGATTGAAGATGAGGACAGCTTTGAAGGTAATGCTAAAAAAAAGGCAAAAGAAATATCAGAAAGAATCGATATGCCTTGTATTGCTGATGATAGCGGATTATGTATAGACATTTATGATGGATGGCCTGGAATTTATACAGCCAGATTTTTAGGAAAAGATAGTACACCAAAGCAACGAAATGAGTACATTTTAGAAAGAATGAAAGATTTAAAAGGAGAACAAAGAAGTGCAAAAGTAAAATGTTGTATGGTATATTATGAAAATGGAAAGTACATAGTTGGAAAAGGAGAAATACAAGGAAGAATAGCTGAAAAAAGAAAAGGTGACAATGGATTTGGGTTTGATGAGATATTTGAATTAGAAGATGGAAGAACTTATGCACAATTATCACACGAGGAAAAAAATAAAATTAGTCATAGGAAAAAAGCATTACAAGATTTATTAAATAAGATGAAAGATTGTATATAGAAGAAATTTATACAATCTTTTTTGTTGAATAGAAAATCGTTTTTCCTTTCGACAAAAAACAAGCTGTATACTTAAACTGCAACAATAATGTTACTTTATGTTCTATTTCGATAGAAATCAGATTGTATTTACTAAAAAGTAATGGTATAATTTAAAAAAATAAAAGCTAAGAGAGAAGGTTGAAACATAATCACTTAAGAAAGGAATGAAATAAATTATGGCAGAAGTAAAATGGACAAAAGAGCAGTTACAAGCAATCCATGAAAAAAATTCCAATATTTTGGTTGCAGCAGCAGCAGGTAGTGGAAAAACAGCAGTTTTAGTAGAAAGAATTATTCATAAAATTATAGATGATAAACTAGATATTGATCGATTGTTGGTTGTTACTTTTACAAATGCAGCAGCAGCGGAGATGAGGGAACGAGTTCTAGAAGCAATTTATAAAAAACTGGACGAAACTCCAGAAAATGAACACTTGCAAAGACAAATTACATTATTGAATAAAGCCAATATATGCACAATTGATTCTTTTTGCTTAGACATTGTAAGAAACCATTTTTATGAGTTAAAAAATATATCACCTAATTTTAGAATTGCAGATACAACAGAGATAGAATTATTGAAACAAGAAGTATTAGAAGATATATTTGAAGAAAAATATGAAAAGCGAGATGAAGATTTTACAGACCTTATTAATACTTATACAAGTTATAGAGATGATACGCCCTTAAAAGATTTAATATTAAAGATATATACATATATTCAAAGTAATCCTTATCCAGAAGAATGGTTAAGCAAAAAAATAGAGATGTATCATATTCAAGAACTAGAGAAGGATTTTAGTAGAAGCCCTTATGGAAAAATTTTATTAAAAGAAGTAGAAGAAGAAATCATTGATGACATAAACACATTAAAAGAGGTAGAAAAAAATTTAAGAAAAGATGTTGCATTAGAAAAGTTTGCAAACACAATTTATGACGATATAGAAAAATTAGAAGTGCTAAGAAGAAATTTAGACAATTGGGACAAGGCTTATGAGATTTATGCAAACTTTGTATTTGCTACATGGCCAAGACAAAAAATAGAGACAGAAATAAAAGACAAAGCAAAAGAAATACGAGATGATGTAAAAAAGAAATTTAGCAATAAATTAAATAAAATATTTATATATCCTTCAAAAGATGCAAATCAAGACATACAAGATATGTATCAAATTTTAGTAAAACTAGAAAATATCATTTTAGAATTTGGAGAAGAATTTAGCAAAAGGAAAAGGAATAAAAACATTGTTGACTTTAATGATATTGAACATTTGGCGTTAGAAATTTTATTGAGAAATGAAGATGAACAAATACAAGCAACAGAAGTTGCAAAAACATATCAGGAAAAATTTATCGAAATTGCAATAGATGAATATCAGGATAGTAATATGGTACAAGAATACATTTTAACAGCAATTTCAAATGGAAATAATATATTTATGGTAGGAGATGTTAAACAAAGTATTTATAAATTTAGACAAGCAATGCCAGATTTATTTTTGTCAAAGTATAAAACATATAAATTAAAAGAAGAAAAAGAAATAGGTGATAACTTAAAAATACAATTGTTTAAAAACTTTAGAAGTAGAGAAAATGTACTAGATTTTACAAATTTAATTTTTCAAGATATTATGAGCGAAAATCTTGGAGAAATAGAATATGATAAAACAGAATATTTAAATTTAGGTGCTAATTATGAAAAAATTGATCAATCCTTGGAAACAGAAATCGATATTATTGATTTAAAGGAAGAGGAAGAAAAAAAAGCAGAAGATGTTATTGAGGAAGATGAAAATGAAGTAGAAGAAGAAAGAATAGAAGATATACAAATTGAAGCCAAATTTGTAGCAAACAAAATAAAAGAAATTGTGGAAAAAAAATTTCAGGTATATGATAAGAAAATAAATGGATTTAGAGACATTACATATAAAGATATAGTTGTTTTATTAAGATCTACAAAGCTAAATGCACCTATATTTGAAGAGGAAATGATAAATTTAAATATTCCTGTGTTTTCCGAAAGTTCACAAGAATATTTAGATTCTGTTGAAATTCAAACAATGATGTGCTTATTAAAAATTATTGATAACCCTATACAAGATATTCCATTGGTAACAGTTTTACGTTCGCATATTGGAAATTTTACAGATGATGAATTGGTAGAAATTAGACTAACTGATAAATACGATAATTTTTATCAAGCTATGCAAAAAGCAAAAATTAATGTAGATAAATCACTAAAAGAAAAAATAGATAATTTTTTTGCACATCTAGAAACATGGAGAAAAGACAAAGAATATTTAGCATTAGATGAGTTTATCTGGAAACTATATACAGATACAAAATATTATACATATGTTGGATTAATGCCAAATGGAGACGTTAGACAAGCCAATCTAAAGATGTTATTTGAGAGAGCAAAACAATATGAAACAGCAAGTTTTAAAGGTTTATATAACTTTATTAACTTTATTGAAAAATTACATTTGGGAAGTGGAGATTTAGGAGCAGCAAAATTAATAGGAGAAAATGATAATGTTGTTCGCATTATGAGTATCCATAAAAGTAAGGGATTAGAATTTCCAGTTGTCTTTCTATCAGCTACCGGAAAACAATTTAACTTAATGGATTTAAATCAAAATATCTTATTGCACCAGGAATTAGGTATTGGTGTTAAATATATAGATTACGAAAGACAAGTACAATATGATACTTTAACGAAAGAGGCAATTAGAAATAAGATTTTAACAGAAACCTTATCAGAAGAAATGAGAATTTTATATGTAGCTTTAACAAGAGCCAAAGAAAAGTTATATATAACTGGATTGAAAAAAGACTATGATAAAGAAATTGCAAATATGCAAAATCAAGTAAATCGTTATCCTAAAGTTAATGATAAAATCAATTATATTTTGTTAAAAAAATATAAGAAATATCTAGACTGGATAGTATTAGTCTATTTATATGAAAAAGATAAAATACATCAACTATTAACAGTAAATATATTGTCCAAAAAAGAAATTTTAAAAACAATTAAAAAACAAAAAGAAGAAGATCAAATTGATGTAAAAAAACTCTTAGAAAACACAAAAATAGAAAAAGAAATAGTAAAACAATTAGATACAATATTAGAATATCAATATAAATATATAACGTCTACAATGATACCAACAATGACATCTGTTACGAAAATTAAACAAATGAAAGAAGAAAAACAAAAAGAAGATAAAGAAGAAAACAGTATAACATTTCATAAACCAAATTTTATAAGAGCAGATGAAACAGATATTTTAACAAATGCACAAAAAGGAACTTTAGTACATTTATGTATGCAAAGATTGGATGAAAATAAGGAATACGACTTAGAAAAGATAAAAGCAGGTATTACAGAATTGGTACAAAAAGAAATTATAACGGAAACAGAAGCCAAAAATATAAATCCATATAAAATTTTAGAATTTACAAAATCAAATATATGGAAACAAGTAAAAGAGGCTAAAAAAGTTTATAAAGAAAAACCATTTTTTATTAATATTCCTGCAAATGAGATATATGATGAAGATATAGATGAAGAGATTCTAGTACAAGGAATCATAGATTTATATTATTTGAATCAACAAGATGAAATAATCTTAGTAGATTATAAGACAGATTATGTAGAAAAAGGAAAAGAAGATGTATTAATTGAAAAATATAAAGCACAATTGGATCTATATAAAAAAGCACTAGAGGAAAGTTTAAAAAGAAAAGTGAGTAAAGTATATATTTATTCTGTATATTTAGGGAAAGAAATAGAAATCTATTGAAAATTATGTCTACTTTTGGTATAATAAATATAGATTGGAAAGAAATGGAGAAAAAAAGATGAGTAGAGTAAAAACATTGCTAATGTATGCATCATGGGTAGTACTATTTTTTATATTATCAGATTTCTTAATAAATGTAGGATTAAATGCGTCATATAAGCCAATAGAAAGAAGAGATAATGTTGCACAAGTTAATATATATCAGGCAGAGGCAACACTTGTAAATGGAAGGATAAGAGGATTAATTACCAATTCACAACCAGATAATTTAAGTGGAAAATATTTAGAGATAGACTTTTATTCAAAAAGAGATGTCTTCTTGGGAAGAAAGTTTATTGATATTAATCAATTACAAGAAAATGAGACGCAAAATTTTGAAGTATTGTTTAAATTAGAAGATGTTGCTTATTATAATGTAAGTGTAGTAGATGAAAGACCAGATATAGAAGAAATAGAAACAATTTTTGATGAGATGACAAGACCTGAAATTATACTAGCAACAGCAATTACATTATTAATATTCTGGCCGATGTAGAGAAGAGAGTTTGAGGTGGCCACACCTCAAACTCTCTGTTAATTTTTTGGATCTACATGAAGGGTTTTATTATTTTTATAAATAACCATACCAGGTTTACTACCATTTGGCTTTTTAACATATTTGACTTCACAAATATCAACAGGTACATTAGAAGAATTTTTTGCTTTACTATGATAAGCTGCAATTTGAGCACATCTTAATAAAATATCTTCTTGAGGATATGGATGGTTTTGCAATAACAAAATACAATGACTACCATGAATATCTTTGGTATGAAACCATAAATCTGTTTTTTTAGCATATTTTAAAGTAAGATAGTCATTTTCAACATTATTTCTTCCAACTAAAAAAGTATAATTTTCAATGGTGTATTTTATTGGATTGAAATTAACATATTTGTTTTTGGTTAATTTAGATTTTCTTATTTTCGGATTTTTCTTTTCCTTGTATTTATCAGTTTTTTCCTTAAAAATAGAACTTTCAGAAATTTCTTCAAAGATATTAGTAATGTCATCTATAGATTGACAAGCTTCTAATTCATAAATAACACTTTCAATATATGCTAAATCATTTAAAGTTTCTTGTTTCTGTTCTCCTACAATTTTTAATGCATTTTTTAACTTGGCATATTTTTTAAAAAATAATTTCGCATTATGGCTAGGAGAATATCTTTTATCTAAAGGTATAGTTACAAGCGCATTGTCATCATAATAGTTTTCTAATATTACTGTATCTGTGTTAGAAGGTGGTATTTTATATAAATTTGCTGTAATTAATTCACCATATAGCCTATAAGTATCCATATTTTCACATTCTTTTAATTTCTCATTAATGTTTAATAATCTATGGTTATATTTTTTTAATGTATCTAATATCAATTTTGAAATACTATTCTTATATAACTTTAATTCTTCAGAACTTTCTTTTTGATAATAATAATCATCTATAAAAAAATTAAGAGAAAAGGGTTTGGTATGAGTACCTTTTATAAGCACATAATCTTTAAGGTTTCCATTAGTATCTAAAATAGTATCAAAGTTTAAATTTTGTGTATCTGTGGATACTATAATTTCATGAATATATTGAAAAACTTTTTTTAAGATATTGTCATCTAGTTTAACTGTATTTTCTACATGTAGTTTTGAAATTATATCATTTATAAAACTTTTACTAATTCCATTAAATCGGTTGCAAATTTCAGTAGATAATTGCTTTGGAGAAAGATTTTGGGAATCTAGTTGCAATTTTTTTTGAAAATCATGAAAATCAATAACATCTAAAAAATTCATTTTATCTGTATTTGGATACACGTATTTGACATGAGGAATGATATCTCTTGTTAACACATTATCAGAAGAAATATGTCTTAAACTATCAATAATGATTTGATTTTCATCAACTAAAATAATATTACAATGTCTACCCATCAATTCTATGATTAATTTTTTGGTGATAATATCGTCAATATCATCAAATCCTTCAAACTCTATAGTAACGACTCTTTCTAAATTGGCTGAGATAATATTTTTAATTCTCAAACCAATCAAATGCTTTCTGAGTAGCATACAAAAATTAGGAGCAATTTGAGGATTAGGTTTAGAATGAGTGGTTAAATGTAAACGATAATTTTGTGAGTTTGTACATATATTTAAAGCATAATTCATACCATTTAAATAAAAACCTAAAACGATATCATTTTTATTTGGCTCATATATTTTATCAATTCTGGCTCCAACTATTTCTTGTAATTCTGAAGTAATTGCTTTAGTAACAATTCCGTCAAATGCCATTCTATCACTTCCTTTTAATTTAATACAAAGAATATGATAACACATTTTAAAGGAAAAAGCTATTGCCTAAACAATATTTTAATTATATAATAAAGAAAAATGAAAAGGGATAGATGCCTATGAAATATGATATAAATAAATTAAGTTTGGAAGAAAAAATTGGGCAAATGATTATTGTTGGACTAAATACAGAAGATTCGATTCATCATCTTGAAGAAATGATAGAAAAGTACAAAATTGGTGGTGTTTTATTATATAAAAAGAATTATAAAAATTACGAAGAACTAGTTAACTTAATAAATAAAATAAAAACATTAAATAGTAAAAATCAAATCCCTATATGCATCTCTATTGATCAAGAAGGGGGAAGGGTTAATAGAATGCCAAATGAATTTAAAAACCTTCCTTCTGCTAGCAAATTAGTGGAAAAGAGTGTGGAAAAGGACATGGTGGAGATATCTGGAGAAATCACGGGTAAAATGTTAAATAAAGTAGGAATCCAGATGGATTTTGCCCCTGTATTAGATATAAAAAGATTTAAAGATAGCCAAGCAATAGGAGATAGAGCATATAGTGATAATCTTGAAAAAGTATCCAAATATGGAATAGAATATATGAAAGCATTACAAAAGCAGAATGTTATGTCTATTGCTAAGCATTTTCCAGGACATGGTGCTACAAAGGAAGATTCGCATTTTAGGCTTCCAAAAATAAATTGTGATATAGAAACATTAGAAAGAGAGGATATGATACCATTTAAAAATGCAATAGATAATAAAGTAGATGGCATATTAGTAGGACATTTAAGAATTCCGAAAATTACAGGAAAACTTCCAGTGTCAATGTCTAAAAGATTTATCACGAAATACATACGAAAGAAATATAGATATAATGGATTAGTAATTACAGATGATATGCGTATGAAAGGTGTTAGATTACGATATGGTAAAAATAGAGCCATTCAAAAAGCATTTTTAGCCTGTAATGATATAGTTCTATTCAAATATGATGGAGACATTCATGTGATTGAAAAAATAATTGATCTAGCGAAAGAAAATAAATTGAAAGAAAAGAGAATCAACAAAAGTGTTAATAGAATATTAAAATTGAAAGAGAAATATCAGATAGAAGATAAACCTATAAATTTTGATAAGGATTTTGTTGACATAGTGAATAAAGAAATAGAAATTATTCGAAAAGAAGTCTTATAAATAGAGGGATATATTGTAATTTGTAGTTATCAAAAAGTTAATCATAATAAAACGATAAGTAAATGGAGTTTCTTTTTAGAAAATTTCTTGTTATTTTTATAGCAAATATGATATACTATAACATATATTTAAGAAAGGGAAATGGAAAATGTCAAAACCAATTGTTGCAATCATCGGAAAACCGAATGTAGGAAAATCAACTTTTTTTAACTATTTAGTGGGAAGTAGAGTGTCTATTGTACAAGATACACCTGGTGTTACAAGAGATAGAATATATGCAGATACCAATTGGAGAGGAAGAAATTTTACACTAATTGATACTGCTGGAATAGAACCAGATTCAGAAGATATTATACTATCGCAAATGAGAGAGCAAGCCAATCTAGCAATTTCTATGGCAGATGTTATTATTTTCTTAACAGATATTAGACAAGGGATTACAGCTGCTGATCAAGAAATTGCCGTTATGTTAAAAAAATCTGGTAAGCCGATTGTTTTAGTATGTAATAAAGCAGATAATTTTCAAAAAGATAAAGAGGAAATTTATGAATTTTATAATTTGGGCCTAGGAGAACCTTATCCAATTTCTGCTAGTAATGCGATTGGAATAGGTGATGTATTAGATAAAATATATGAAAGCTTTCCAGAAAAAACACAGGATGAAGATGAGGAAGATATTATAAAAGTAGCTGTTATTGGAAAACCAAATGTGGGAAAATCATCATTGATTAATAAAATTTTAGGAGAAAATAGAACCATTGTTAGTGATATAGCTGGAACAACAAGAGATGCTATAGATTCTAGATTTGAAAATGAAAAAGGAAAATATATTTTAATTGATACAGCAGGAATTAGAAGAAAAAGTAAGGTAAAAGAATCTATAGAAAAATTTAGTATCATGAGAACATTATTAGCAATCGAAAGAGCAGATGTGTGTTTAATGATGATAGATGCCATAGAAGGTGTTACAGACCAAGATGCCAAAATTGCGGGAGAAGCCCATGAAGCTGGAAAAGGAATTATTATTGTTGTTAATAAATGGGATGCCTATGAAAAGGAAACAGGAACACTAGAGAAATATAAAAAAGAAATTTATAATAAATTATCTTATTTATCTTATGCACCTATTCTATTTATATCAGCAAAAACAGGACAAAGAGTTGATAAATTATTTGATATGATTAATCATGTTAATGAACAAAATAGCATGAGAGTTACAACATCTGTATTAAACCAAGTTATTAATGAAGCAATTGCCATTGTACAACCACCAACAGACAAAGGGAAAAGACTAAAAATATTATATGGAACACAAGCTTCTACAAAACCACCGACATTTGTGATTTTTGTAAATGATAAAGAATTATTTCATTTTTCTTATGAAAGATATTTGGTAAATCAAATCCGAAAAGAATTTGGATTAGAAGGGACACCTGTTAGAATTATGGTAAGAGAAAAAATAGAAAAATAATTACAAATTTAGCTATATCAAATTTGATTTAAAATGGGATTACATACAAATGTCTATGTCTTGTTTATAAACGAGATTTTCCAAATAGATTTGTGTAAGAAATAAATAAAAAGATGAATAAAATAGAGGAGGTAAAATATGGTATTTAATGTAATAACAGCAGTAATAGCTTATCTAATAGGAAGTGTTAATTTTTCTGTTATATTAAGTAAGAAAATGGCTGGGTTTGACGTAAGAGAAAAAGGAAGTGGAAATGCAGGAACGACCAATATGCTTCGTTCTGTTGGAAAAAAAGCAGCAGCATTGACATTGATTTGTGATGTTCTAAAAGGCGTTATAGCAATCTTAATTGCCATGTTTATTGGTTGGGCATTTAAAGTGGAAAATCAATCTTTACTTGTACAAATTGCAGGAATTGCAGTTGTAATAGGACATACGTTCCCAATATTCTTTGGGTTTAAAGGTGGCAAAGGGGTAGCGACTTCTTTAGGAATTTTAATTATGAGTAACTGGCAAATTGGATTAATTTGTTTAGTATTTGGAGTGGTATTAATAGCATTAACCAGAATGGTATCTTTAGGTTCTTGTGCAGCAGCCGTTCTATTTCCAGTTCTAACACTATTTATAACGGAAAATTATATTGTTACACAAGGTAGTGGATATCTTGTATATAGTATTATTTTAGCAGTGATAGTTTTATTTAATCATAGAAGTAATATTAAGAGAATCTTAACAGGAAAAGAAAATAAAATTAGTTTTAAAAAATAAGAAAAACATTTTTCCAGAATGGATAAGATGAAAAATGAAAATCCTTACATGATAAAAGAAAATAAAAAAGGAGAAAACAAATGAAAAAATTAGTAACCATTATTTTTATATGTATGTTAATAATCATAAGTGGTGTTTCAATAGTGAGAGCCAATAGTACATATTTAATTGAATTAGAAGTAACCAAAAATAAGGAACAAGATACTTTTGAAATATATATGTTATTGCCAGAAAACTATATTACTTATGCAATGGATAAGGCAGGAATGACTATAGAATATGCTGGAGCAGAAACTTTGAAACAAAATGAGATACCATTAATCGATATTGATAAAAGTAAAGTACAAGATGAAGTCTATAATGAAGATGGCATAGAATATGTTCAAATATTAATAGAGCCAAATGCAGAAGATAAATATACATTTGAAATCATAGCAGATTATCCAGAAATAGATATGAAACTTAGAATAAAAAATGACAAAAAAGATTATATTATGCATATAAATAATTTTAAAATAGAAGATAATACATGTCAAATAGAATATGATTATGCTAATGATGAAATAAAACAACCAACTAAAATCGTGATTAATTTTGGAACCCTATTTTTAATCATCATATTAGTAATGATTATCATTATTGCTATCATATCTAAAATAAAAACAAAAGAATAAATAAATACATAAAAAAGGAAGGAATGAGTCAAAAGTGAAAAATATTGCAATCATAGGAAGTGGAAGTTGGGGAGTAGCATTATCAACGCATCTTGCAAGATGTGGAAATTATGTAAAAATATGGTCTTTTTCAGAGGAAGAAAAAGAATTAATCAATAAAGAAAGAAAATGCAAATTTTTACCAAATGTAAAATTACCAGAAAATATAGAATGTTTTACAAATTTTGAAGAAGTAATAAAAGATACAGAATTTATTTTACATGTGACACCTTCAAAATTTACAAGAGATGTATTTAAACAATATAAGCAATATGTGGGAGAAAAGCCAGTAATTATATGTTCAAAGGGATTTGAGAAAGATTCTCTAAAAACATTAGATGAAGTTTTAGAAGAAGAATTACCAGGTGTAAGATTAGGTGTCTTATCAGGTCCTAGCCATGCAGAGGAAGTGTCAATAGCAATTCCTACAGTATTAGTAATAGCTTCAAAAGATGAAAACATATTAAATTTAATACAAGATACTTTTATGTGTCCAGAAATGAGAATATATACATCTAATGATGTAAAAGGTGTTGAATTAGGTGGTGCATTAAAAAATATTATTGCTTTTTGTGCAGGTGTTGCTAGTGGAATTGGATTAGGAGACAATACATTTGCTGCATTGATTACAAGAGGATTAGGAGAATTAACAAGGTTAGGTGTCACGCTGGGAGGAGAAAAAGATACCTTTTATGGACTAAGTGGACTTGGTGATTTGATTGTTACATGTCTAAGTGAACATAGTAGAAATCGAAAAGCTGGAAAATTGATTGGACAAGGTAAAACACTAGAAGAAGCTAAAAAAGAAGTGGGAATGGTAATTGAAAGTATAGACAATATAGAAGTAGCATATGCACTAGGAAAAAAATATGATGTCTATATGCCAATTGTAGAAACAGTATATCAGGTAATTTATGGAAAACTTGATCCAAAAGTTGCAGTACATAATTTAATGACAAGAGAGAAAAAAAGTGAATAATATAGTAACATAAGGAAATAATAAATTGTAATAGAGAATGTGAAAGGAATGTTGTAAATGGATTTTTTTGATAAATTAGGAAAAAAAGCAACAGAAGCATATAAAGTTACAGCAGACAAAACAGGAAAAATTGCAAAAGAAACAAAATTAAAATTTAAAATAGGAGAATTAAGATCTAAAATAGAAGAAATATATGAAGATATAGGAAAAAAAGTATATGAAAAACATGTTAGAAAAGAAGAAATTTCAGTAGAAGAAGATTTGGCTGAGCAATGTCAAAAAATTGATAATATGAGTGCTGAAATTGAAAAATTATTAAAAGAATGTTTAGATTTAAAAGATAAAAAACAATGTCAAAAATGTTATAAAGAAATTGATAAAAATATGAAATTTTGTCCTGAATGTGGTGCAAAACAGGAAGAAGTTAAAGAAGAGGCAAAGGAAGTAGAAATTGTAGAAAAACCTACAGAATCAGAAGAAACGCCTACTTCAGAAGAAGCAAAACAGGAAAATTCTGTTGAAGAATCTAGTGATACACAAACAAATTTAGAAAAAACAACAGCAATTGAAATTAATCCTGATGCGCAAAATATAACAGAAGAAGAATTGAAAAATATAGGAGAATAAGAACAATAGTGGGCTTTTTTAAACATTTTATCTTTTTTTTAAGGCCCGCGTAATTGTTCGTGTACCAAATTTTACGTAAGTAAAATTGTTTATCTGAACTTTAATAAATGTAATAATAGGTGGTAAAAATGAAAATAGTTGTACAAAGAGTAAAAGAAGCAGAAGTAAAAGTAGATGACAAATGTGTTGGCAAAATTCGGTAAGGGATTTTTGGTTTTATTAGGTGTAACACATACAGATACAAAAGAAAATGCAGATTATCTTGTAAAAAAATTATGTAAATTGAGAATTTTTACAGATGAAAATGATAAAATGAACTTAGCTTTAAAAGATGTAGGAGGAGAATTATTAATTGTTTCGCAATTTACATTATATGCAAATTGTTCTGAAGGAAATAGACCTTCTTTTTTAGAAGCTGCTAAACCAGACAAGGCAGAAGAGTTATATGAATATTTTTGTGATGAATGTTCCAAAAATGATATTAAAGTAGAAAAAGGAATTTTTGGTGCACACATGAAGGTAAGTTTATTAAATGATGGACCAGTGACAATTATTATAGAAAATTGATAACATCAATTCATATCAGAGGTAAATGCTAATTATTTTATTTGGATAAAAATGTTAAACATGTAATTCCATAAAATAATTAGCATTTACCTTTGTTAAAAATTGGTTTAATTAATTTGTAATAAATCAATTAATAAGGAAATCTTTCATATAGGTATTTTATAATCTCATTACCATTTTTTTCACTAATATTTATATAAATATTTTTATCGAGACAAATCCACATATAAATGGAATAATCATCAATATTATCTAAAAAAACCCCCACAATCTCAGCCAATTCAATAGGGTTAGCATAATGCTTTTTCCAGTACAAATCATCATATATTTCAAGATTAGTATTGTAAAATTTACTTAAAAATGTATTTAATTCTCCTTTTTTATCACTATATAAACGAACAGTTACATACATAATATTCTCCATAATAAACTTTTATATTATTTAGTATGAAAAAATGTTTAATTTTTATACATGGAATAAAGTGGTCAAAAAATGTGAATAATAAGAAAAATAGTATGGAGGGATTTTTTTGAAAAAATTTAAGATTATTTCATATATCATTTTATTAATTGTATTAGTTGTATTAGCACTAACAGTATATACAAGTGCAAGTCAAAATAATGAAGAAGATGAAAAGGAAAAGGTAGTTTCAGAAATACGATATCTAGATACAAAATTAGTGGATTTATTTAACAATATGAATAATATTGAAACCAGAAATTATAAAATATATACGACAAAAATAGAAGAATCTAGGTCAGCAGAAACAACAGGAGGTGGAAACAGTTCATCAGGAGGAGGAGAGAACAGTGATAATTCTGATTCTAGCAGTTCTTCTTCATCCTCAACAGAACAATCCAATACCAATACAAGTAATACAGGAGAAAATTATGAAATGACAGAATCAGGAATTTTAACAAGTGATAGAAATATTGATTGGACATCTTGCAAAAATGAAGTAGAATTGATTTATACATCTATTTCAATTATAACACTAGATTTGTATAAACTAAATGTGACACAAGAAGATATTTTAAATTTTAATAAAGAATTAGATAATTTAACAGTTAGTTTGCAAGAAGAAAATAAACAAACAACATTAGACAATTTGGTCAAAATTTATGAATATATACCTAAATTTGCACAAAATGTTGTTGATGATACATTATATAAAACTGTATTAGAAACAAAATTAAATGTATTTAGAGGATATAGCAAATTAGATAGTCAAAATTGGGAAGAAATAAATACCAATCTTGTAGATGCTATCAATGCATATGCAACATTGTTAACCAATGCAGAAATGAATCCCAACAAACAAGTAAGTATAAACAAAGGATATGTCATGTTAAATGAACTAAAAAATGCAGTAAATATACAAAATGATTCTGTATTTTTAATAAAATATAAAAACTTACTAGAAGAAATTAATAATTTATGATATAATAACAAATAGAGTAAATTGAATAGTCGCTGGTAAATCTCCGAAAGGAATTACGAGAGGAAAGTCCGGGCTCCATAAGAGCAATGATGCTAGATAACGTCTAGTGGGGGCGACCCTAAGGAAAGTGCAACAGAAAATAACCGCCAATTTTTTGGTAAGGGTGAAAAGGTGAGGTAAGAGCTCACCAGCAATATGGTGACATATTGTGTTTGTGTAAACCCCATCAGGAGCAACACCTTAAAGAGAAGATTAAGCCAGCTCTGGCGCCTTCTCGACTTGCGTGGCTTGAGGTATATAGTGATATATATCCTAGATAAATGACTATTTTAAACGACAGAACCCGGCTTACAGATTTACTCTTCTTTATTTAAAAAGGTTTTGTGAATAAAAAAGAAGATTAGACAGAGAAATTGTTTTACAATTTTTCACACAACAAATTTTTCATATCATTTGGTAAAGGACAAGTAAAACATTGTTCTTTTTTTGTTATCGGATGCACAAAAGATACTTTATAACTATGCAATGCTTGCCTAGAAATCAAGGAAGAAGGCTTACCATATAAGGTATCTCCAAGTAAAGGATGCCCAATACTGCTAAAATGTACACGAATTTGATGAGTTCTACCTGTTTCTAAAATACAGTTTACCAAAGAAAAGGGTGGGATATCATTTTGAGGATTACCTTGAAACTCTTGCAAAACCTGATAAAGCGTTATAGATTTTTGACCGTTTTCATCTATACATCTTTCAATAATACTTCCAGATTTTCTACCAATTGGTAAATCAATTCTTCCATTTTTCTTATCTAAAATGCCTTCAACAAAACAAAGATATTCTTTTTTAAAAAGGTTTTCATTCATTTGTCTACTAAAAGACTCTTGTATATATTCACATTTGGCGAAAATAACCAATCCGAGAAGTGTTAAAATCCAAACGATTAACTGGTCGTATTTTCTTTTGTAATCCAATAGAATCAAAATAGAATTTTACACCATTTGATAAAGAATCGGCATAATGTAAAATAGAAGGGTGAATAGCAACACCTGCAGGTTTATTCACAATTAATAACCATTCATCTTCATAAATAATTTTTAAATCCATTTTAGTAGAGACTACATTTGTATTATCTTCAGAATAATCAAAATTTATGGTTAAATTATCATTTATTTCAAAGGAATTTCTGGTATCATAAACACAACCATTAAGTAAAATACAATTCTTTTCAATTAATTTTGCTAATAAGCGATTGGAGATGTGTAATTCATTTCTTAAAACAGAATGTATATTTTCATATGTATTTTTATCATGTGTGGTAATACAATAATTAATTTCCATAACTGCCTCTTTTCATACTAAGAATAATTTATTTTACCAAAAGTATATAATAGATACATTTTTAAATCAATACTTTCTAAAATAAGAGAATATGTTTATAGAAATTATAACAAACAATTGTAGGTGTTACAATTCAGACCAACATGTTGGAAAGGTTACCTATATATTATTTTTCATACCTTGTGTGTCGCAACCACTTATGTTGAAAAATCAATTTTTAGCTAGTCTTAAATAAATTTAATCCTATCTAAAAATTTACTTTTCAACGAAAGAAGGTTGCTCCAATCGCACTCACTTCGTTCGTTTGGTCGCTTACGCGGTATTTCAAAATAATATATAGGTAACCTTTCCAACATGTTGGTCTGAACTGTAACTTGTAGGTATCTGTTATACAAAAATATTAATAGCTTTTTATTGCTTTTTATGCATTTTTATAGTAAAATAAAATGCATATATACTAAGTGAAGAGGTAGTAAGTAATGAGAATTCGATATAAAAAATGGGCAAGACCAGAACTAGAAGCAAGTCCTTTTTATATAGACAATCCAGAAGAAATGAAAGGAAAATGGAAAGAATACTTTGGAAATAACCATCCCATCCATCTAGAATTAGGTTGTGGAAAAGGGCAATTCATTTCTGAATTGACATCAGAAAATTTAGATATTAACTATATAGCTATAGATTTAGTGGATGCTATGTTAGGATTAGCCAAACGCAATGTAGAAGCAAAATACAAAGAAAAAAACATAGAACCCCAAAATATTGTCTTAACAAGATTTGATATAGAAAGAATCTTATTAATCTTAGAAGAACAAGATCAAATAGAAAGAATTTATATTAATTTTTGTAATCCTTGGCCAAAGGGAAAACATAGAAAAAAGAGATTAACACATACAAGACAATTGGAAAAGTATAGGGTATTTCTAAAAGATAATGGAGAAATTTACTTTAAGACAGATGATGATGATTTATTTCATTCCAGTTTGCTATATCTTGAAGAAGCAGGTTTTGAAGTATTGAAGAAGACTTATGATTTACATACAGAACCAATATTTGAAAAAAATATAGAAACAGAACATGAAAAAATGTTTTCAGAACAAGGCATTAAAATTAAGGCATTGATTGCTAGAAAAAAGGCGAGATGATTTTGGAATGGAGAGTTACTGCCAGGCATGTTACAATTCACAGTTAAAAAAATTATTTTATAGAATGTTGATATATAAATATTTTTTTCAAATTCTCGGCTACCCTCCATTCCCGTTCAACAAATTCTAAAGATAAAGCCACAACAATACCCGAAAACAGGACCCTTTATGGCTTTATCTTAAGAATTTGTAAAACTATTCCGGTCACATTCAAATTTTCAAAAAATATTTATATATCAACATTCTTATTAATACTCATTTATAAGCTGTGAATTGTAACATGCCTGGCAGTAACTCTCCATTCCAAAATCATTAAAAAATTTGAAAAATACCTTGTATTTTGTCAAAATACATGCTACAATAGTAATAGATTAAAAAAAAACCGATTTTGAGGGAAGATTTTTTTAATCTTTTTTTAATTTTTAGAAAGTATAGTTTCTGGAAAATAAGATAATACACATTTTATTTCCACTTTGAGTTTATGCTTTAACTTAAAGTTTCATATAATTTCCTATAAATTAAAATCAATTTGGTTCTTTATTTTGAAAGGAGTATTCAATGAACACAAAGTATATTTTTGTAACAGGTGGTGTTGTATCAGGACTAGGAAAGGGCATTACAGCAGCATCTTTGGGAAGGCTATTAAAAAACAGAGGGTATAAAGTAACAATTCAAAAATTTGACCCATATATCAATGTAGACCCAGGAACAATGAATCCATATGAACATGGAGAGGTTTTTGTAACAGATGATGGAGCAGAAACAGATTTGGATTTAGGGCATTATGAAAGATTTATTGATGAAAACTTGACACATAATTCAAGTATTACCATGGGAAAAATTTATCAAAATGTTATAGAAAAGGAAAGAAGAGGAGATTACTTAGGAAAAACAGTACAAGTAATCCCACATATTACAAATGAAATTAAAGAAAAGATTTATGGATTTGAAGATACAGACACAGATATTGTAATAACAGAAGTAGGGGGAACTGTAGGAGATATCGAAGGGCTTTCTATTATTGAAGCGATTAGGCAAGTAGGATTAGAGAAAAATAAAGAAGATGTTGTATACATTCATGTAACATTATTACCATACATTTTTGGTTCTAATGAAATTAAATCAAAACCAACACAACATTCTGTAAAAGAGTTACAAAGTTTAGGTATTAAGCCAGATATCTTAGTTTGTAGAACAGAACAAGATATACCAGATACGATAAGAGAAAAATTATCTTTATTTTGTAATGTAAGAAAATCAAGTGTAATCCAAAATAAAACGGCAGATTGCCTATATGCAGTACCTTTAATGTTAGAAGAAGAAGGCTTGGCAAGGGAAGTTTGCAATCATTTACATTTAGAAAAATATATTCCAGATAATACAAAATGGGAAGAAATGATTGGAAATATTAGAAAAATAGATGAAAATAATGTTGTTACAATTGGTTTAGTTGGAAAATATGTAAAACTAGAAGATTCTTATATTTCAGTTATTGAAAGCTTATACCATGCAGGTTTTGCAAATAATGTAAAGGTAAAAGTAAAATTAATAGATTCTGAAAAAATCACAAGAGAAAATGCCAAAGAACAGCTAAAAGGAATGGACGGTATTGTCATTCCTGGAGGATTTGGAGATAGAGGAATTGACGGAATGATTGAAACAGTAAGATATGTAAGAGAAAATAACATTCCATTTTTAGGAATTTGCTTAGGTATGCAAATGGCTGTGGTTGAATTTGCAAGAGATGTATTAGGAATAGAAGATGCAGATTCAGAAGAATTTAACAAAGAAACCAAAAATCAAGTTATCCACATCATGGAAGAACAGAAAAAGGTGCATAAAAAAGGTGGAACTATGCGATTAGGAGCATATCCATGTATTATAAAAGAAGGTACTTTGGCAGAGAAGCTTTATGGAACTACTGAGATTTCAGAAAGACATAGACATAGATTTGAATATAACAATGATTATAGAGAAAGATTAGAAAATGCTGGTCTAAAAGTTTCTGGAACTTCTCCAGATGGCTTATTAGTAGAAATGGTGGAAATGCCAGAACATCCATATTTTATTGCAGGACAATTTCATCCAGAATTGAAATCTAGACCAAATAGACCAGGACCATTAGTTCTGAAATTGGTGGAAGCAGCGAAAAAGAGGAAATGATAAAAGATATATAATATATAAAGGCGGAAAAATTCTCAAGAAGAGAAGACCTCCGCTTTTTAGGGCTTAGTTAGAAAGCTTGTACACCTCTATGAAATAGAGGGCACGCTCTGCGGATTCGAACCATTTGACTTTATATCCTTTTTCCTGTTCAGTTTTCATGAGCAGAGAAAGGGCTGCTTTCCACTCTTTACTAGAAATAGGCGGAAGTTTTGTTACATCGAGTGGTTTACTATTTGTCGGTATACAAGAATGGGCTTCTATAATCCCATTCCTTGCGCAAGTAATTACAGAAAGAGGTATTTTATATCCTCTTTCAAGTTGTTTTTTGAGATAGGAGCATTGCTCCTTATCTTCTAAAACATTCATCCGAATCCCGAACATGATATTTTCCATTTTTTTACCCTTTTGTCTAGGATTATTTTCTCCTAGACCCTTTCTTTAATTTTTGCGGTCTACCTATTAGTAGCCACTATATTAATTATACCACAATTTCTACCTAATAGCAATAAAAACGAGGCAGGAGAGGACGAGGAGAGGACGGACATACGAGAATTATTAGAAAGTATTTACAAAAATAGGGCATATGTGGTATAATAATTAGGTACGAAAGCAAATTAAAAGGTGGTAATAATTATGACAGCAATACTTATCGTAATATATGTACTAATACTAACCATATTTGCATTAGTAGCATATGCGGTAATGCAAATCAAACTATTTGGAATGAAAGTAAAAGATTTCTGGGGGTTTATCGAAGCCAACCAGATGTTAGATAAATTATATATGTTTGCAAAACAATACGAAAATATGACACCACAAGAGCAAGTCATTTATTTATCAGAAGCAGAGAAAATATTTAAAGCATTTGATAAAGTGCCAAATGAATTATGGGAAGAAGAGTATGACAAATACAAGGAAGTTGTAAATAAATATAATGATATCAGAATGTTAAGATGGACATCAAATTAAAAAATCCGGATAATCCGGATTTTTTGTATATAGTTTTGATATAGGTGTACGAAATAGTTAATCTCGTTAATGCACGCTTTTAGTTTAATGCTATTCTTCAGTCTTTTTAGTTACTTTAGGTTTTTTGTCCTCAGTCATAACTTCTTTAATTGCTCCTAAACTACCCAAAGCACTTGTTGCTTCAAACGGAATAAATACTTTGTTTGCTTCACCTTCGGCTACTTTCTCTAAAGCTTCCAAAGATTTTAATTGAACTAATTTCTCGTCAGGGTTAGCTTGTTTAATTGCGTCATATACTCTTTGAATTTCTTGTGCTTTTGCGTCAGCAACTTCTTTAATTGCTTGGGCTTCACCGACAGCTCTTCTAATTTGTGCTTCCTTATCTGCTTCAGCCTCTAAGATAGCAGCTTGTTTTTTACCTTCTGCAATGGTAATAGCAGATTGTCTTTGTGCTTCTGCTTCCAAAATCAATGCTCTTTTATTTCTTTCTGCATTCATTTCTTTTTCCATGGCGTCTCTAACATCAGCAGGTGGCTCAATATCCTTGATTTCTACTCTATCAATTTTACATCCCCATCTATCAGTTGCTTCATCAAGAACTGTTCTTAATTTTGTATTAATACCATCTCTTGAACTAAATGTTTCGTCTAAATCCATTTTACCAATGATATCACGGATGGTTGTAATGGCTAAGTATTCAATACCTTTTTTCAAACTTTGAATTTCATAAACTGCTTTTGCAGGATCTGTGATTTGATAAAACACAACTGTATCAATAGTAATGGTAACATTGTCTTTTGTAATAACGCTTTGAGGTGGAATATCCATTGTTTGTTGTTTTAAACTTACTACACTTCTGACATGGTCAAAAAATGGAATAATAATGGTAAGACCAGCGTCAGCAACTTTATAGAATTTACCTAACCTTTCAATGATATATACCTCAGATTGTTTAACGATTTTTATTGACATAAATGCAATGACTAAGATGATAACAAGTAATATTATTAAAAAAATCATAAAACTTCCTCCTTTTTCAACATCCTTAAATTATATTTTAAATAGTATACAAAAATAAACTTTATTTTTGCATGATTGGTGAAACAATTGCTTTAACACCATCTATTTCTTTAATTTCCACTTTTGTGCCTTTTTCAATATTAGAACCGTTCACACCTTCAGCAGACCATACTTCGCCATCTACTTTGATTTGACCTACACCATTAATAGAATCAATATCTTTAATGACAATGGCTTTTTTTCCAATAATGGAAAAAGCATTTGTTTTTTCTTCTGTATTTTCATTTTTATTGACAAATTTTTTTACAAATGGCTTTGTTGCTAGAATTAATACAGCAGACAAAACAACAAATACAGTTGCTTGAATGGTTAAGTTATCAGTAAAGAAACTAACACACATAGTTATTAAACCTGCAACACCTAACCAAAATACTAAAAATCCAGTTGTTATAATTTCTGCAATAAAAAATATTCCAGAAGCAATTAACCAAAATTGCCACATAATAAATCCTCCTTTAAATAATTCACACTATATATATTATACAATAAAATATGGAAAAAATAAAGGGTTTTGGTAAAATTCGTTAAGATAAAGATATAAATTATTTCTTTAATTTTCAGAAAATGATTATGTTATGATTTACATAGAAAATTTGTCTTAGCATTCTGAAGTTATATTATACTATTTTATTCATTAAATGGCTGGCTATTTCCGAATATACAAATTCTAACATTATAAAGCAGGCACCTCTCACAGCAAGTCTGAGATTCTCCTACTTGATAATGTAAGAA
>CALXJS010000017.1 GCA_944388685.1 uncultured Clostridia bacterium
AAGCCATTTTCTTTAATATTCTGTATTAGATATTTTATTAAAAACAATTTGGAGATGATGCGAGTATGTGTAAAGATTATAAACAAACAAAATATAAGCAATCAGAATTTAATACATATTGTATATTTACTGAAGAAAAACAGGATGTGAAAGAAACAATAGGATTAATTTTTAAAGATTATTTAGAAAATATAAAAATAAAAACTAAGTAATTATTACATATTATTGCAAAATAATTTTGAGCACGTTACAATTCATTTTGTAGATGATTACTGATAAGTTTGAAAGATAATTGCCATTTGGCGTTGTTAAACTTCGTATTAAATTTAATCAACGTGCATAAAGCACGCCTCATAAATTTAATACTTGTTTGCCTAGCCAAATAACAATTCTTTTTCAAACTAGAAAGGAGAAGAATGCTAGATTTAAAAAGCCAAAACTTTAAAGTTGGAATGTATATCAGATTATCTAGAGAAGATGGCGATAAGCAAGAAAGCGAGAGTATCAGTAATCAAAGAAATATTTTGCAAAGATATGTAAAGGAGAATGATTTATGTTTTGTAAAAGAATATATTGATGATGGAGTAAGTGGTACAACATTTGATAGACCTGGATTTAATGAAATGCTACAAGATATTGAAAATAAAAATATCAATATGGTTATAACTAAGGATTTATCAAGACTAGGTAGGGATTATATAAAAACTGGTTTTTACATAGAAGATTATTTCCCTAAAAATAATGTTAGATATGTTGCTATAACAGATGGTATAGATACATATTTAGAGAGTAACAATAATGATATAACACCTTTTAAAGCAATTATGAATGATATGTATGCTAAGGATATTTCAAAGAAAATTAGAAGTGTTTATAAAGAAAAGCAAAAACAAGGCGAATATCTTTGTAGTACAACTGCTTATGGCTATAAAAAACATCCTAGTATAAAAAATAAATTAGTTGTAGATATAAAAGTAAAAAGTGTTGTAGAAAAGATCTTTGATATGTATTCAAATGGACATGGAAGTAGTGAAATTGTAAATTATTTAAATAGCCACCAATATTTATCTCCATCTGGCTACAGAAAAACAGGCGTCGTTCAAGATGAGAACAAGATAGGAGATAGCTGGAATGAAGTAACATTATGTAACATGTTAAGAAATGAAGTATATATTGGAAATACAGTGCAAAATAAAAAATCTGTTATATCATATAAGGTAAAGAAAATAAGAACTGTAGAAAAAGAAAATCAAATAAGAGTTAATAATACACATGAACCTATCATCGACAAAGATACATTTGAAAAAGTGCAATGTATTCTAGAAAAAAGAGGAACAAATACAAAGCTTAAATATGACTATTTATTACGAGGGCTACTTTACTGTTATCATTGCAAAAGAAAATTACAAATAGTTTTAAAGAAAAATTCTAAAAGGAATTCAAAATCACATCCATATATAACTTGTAGTGATGCAAAGATACGAGGATGCTACCCACTAAGCATGAATTATGAAAAATTAGAAAGATATATTATTGATATTGTAAAACAGATATGCAGAATATATGCAGATAAAGAGATTTTTGCGAGGGTTTATGAAAAATATCAAAATAAAACTCTGGATATAAGAGAAGGTTATAAAAATAAATTATCGCAAATTAATAAAGCTATAAATGAAATAAATAGAGACCTAGATAAGATGTATATTGATAAATTAAGAGGTGTTTTGCAAGAGGAAGATTATATTAGAATTTCACAAAAATTAAAATTTGAAAGAATAAAATTAAATGAACAAAAGAAAGAATTAGAGCAAAAGTTAAGTCAAACAGAAGAAAAAGTAGATAATAAAAACAGAGCAAAAGAATTAGACAAATTAATAGAAGATTTTTTGAAATTAGAAAAAATTGATAAAATTTATTTATATCGATTAATCAACAAAATAGAGATAGATAAAGATAAAAATATTTACATATATTTTAATTTTTCAAAATTAAATTCTATTAATGAAAATCTAGATGAATTTATTAAAATTGAAGAATTACTTAGAATAGAACAAATACAAAAAACAGGCTAAAAATAATAAAAATATAAGAAAAGTGGCTTCGCCACATGTGCGTTTTGCTTCGCAAATACGCACGGATCAAAGAAACTTAACCTTGTTGCTCCGGAAATTTCTAGCGAAATTTCCTATGCAATAAAAAACGCAAAGTCGTGTAATTCTAGTAGTTACAAGACTTTGCAAAATGGTTGGTAGTTTTTAAAATCCACACCATTGATATTGGCTTTCCAACCAGAAGGAAAAGGAATATCAGGAAAACGACTGCTAATTGTAACAGCATTTCGATAAGCAGTAGAATTCTGATTTATGTAGCCATTCACTAAATCAACACCATCAGGATTTACCATGGGCATAATATAAATAGAAGTACTGTTAAAAAGATTTCTAACAGAATATCCATAGAGAGAGCCATCAGAAAGATATGCGTCGCAATAATTTTCAATAAACTTCATTAGTAAAACAGAAGTAATCCATTCATTTGCGTGAATAGAGCCTGAATAGAAAACTTTATTAGGACCTTTTCCTAATTTAACAACATATATAGGTTTTCCTAATACGCTATTTCCAACAACTTGGATATTTAAAAAAGGATATATATGATTTAATAAAATCAAATTTTGTCTTAATAAATATGAATTATATAAGACATTTGTAGGAACAATATTCATTTTCATCACCTATCAATATGATATGAAATTTTCTAATATTTGTTAAAACAAAATTATTTAACTACTTTATGACGAAGCTATATAAAATTTGGAATGAATAAAAAGTTAGATTGTACAAGTAAACAAATTGAGTTCTTTCTAATATCCTATAATTAGGAGGAGATAAAATTATGAATGAAATGAACCCAATTTTGCATACAATACGACCAGGAGATACGTTGTATAATTTAGCATTACAATATGAAACAACTGTACAGAACATAATAGACACCAATATGGCATTAAATCCATATGATTTACGAGTAGGTCAACAAATTTATATTTACCCTAATAATACACAAAATACAAGTTATTGGGTAAGCATGAATCAAGTTCAATTGTTACAACAAATGAATTTGGTTTGGGAACAACATATCATGTGGACACGAATGCTTTTAATCAGTATTGCTGAAAACTTGAATGATTTAGATGCAACACAAGCACGTTTGTTACGAAATCCGAAAGATATAGCAGATGTTTTTAGAAGATATTGTGGAATTGTTGTAGCAAATAAAATTCAACAATTACTAACAGAACATTTAGAAATTGGCAAAGATTTAATTGTAGCACTTAAAAATAAAAATCAGGAAGAAGCAACAAGATTAAATACAAAATGGTATCAAAATGCGGATGAAATGGCAGAGGCATTTAGTAGTATAAATCCATTTTATCCAAAAGAAGAAATTCGAAACATGTTATATGAACATTTACGTCTTACAACAAATGAGGTAAATAATCGATTACAAGGAAATTATGTGGCAGATATCAATAGCTATGATATGGTGCAAAAAGAAATCTTGAAAATGTCTCAATTTTTTGTTAATGGTATTGTAAGACAATTTCCGAATTTATTTTAAAGTATGGATATATATGATAAAGTCTTGTAGTGATAAAACTACAAGATTTTGTGTTTTTTATTAATATATGAAAAATATAAAGTATCATTTACAAAAATTACTTATTGATAAAATCATCAAGATATTGTATAATAGAAAAGTACATGGGGATGTACTTGGTTTCGACATAATACTAGAAGGATAGAGGGCAAGTAGTGGATTCTCGTTGGCCACTTAAAAAAACGGGAAACTAAATATAAACGCAGAAAATAATAATGAGTATGCTTTAGCTGCCTAGTTGCAGCTACGCTTTCCTAAATGTTCCTACACATTTAGATAAAGTGTCATATTAGTAGGAAACAAAACTATCTTTGCTTTGGAGGTAGTGGGTATTTCAAAAGCTATATCTAATTTAAACCTGTTTATTGGTGTGAGTTAGATGAATATAAAAAATAAACTAAACTTGTAGAAATCTATTTGGAAGGTATTATGGACAGGAGTTCGACTCTCCTCATCTCCACCAAAAAAAGATTATAAGTAACAAAGGATAACTTATAATCTTTTTTCGTATACTTTTTTATATCAAATCGATAAATAGCAATAAGTACAGAAACCAATTCAATAATTTTTCATTTTTTGAAAACTGAAAATTAAGATAAATAAAGCAATAGTTTCTAGAAATTGAGCAATTATAAACATCGCAAAATTCTCCAAGTTCATCAATATAATGAAGTATATAATAAAAATGGAAATAAGCAATTATTATTCGCCAATAATTCACCAAAAATTAACACAAATTACTTGTAAAAAACCACATATTGGTGTAAAATACTCATGTATCGCAAATATACTAGGAGGAAGAAGAAAACATGAGATTTGTAACAGATGAAAAATCAAAAGAAGAATATAAAAAATTTTTAGAAGGACATGAAAGATGTAACTTTCAACAATCCTTAGAATGGGCAGAAGTCAAGAAGCCCAATTGGAAGCCAGAAGTAATATTGGCTGAAGATGAAAATAAGAACATTATTGGTTCTTTATGTGTATGGGTCAGAAAAATGCCTATATTTGGAAATATGATGTATGCATCAAGAGGACCAGTTTGTGATATACATGACGAAAATGTCATGAGACAATTAACAGAAGGTGCAAAAGAATTAGCCAAAAAATACAATGCATTTGTATTAAGAACAGAGCCAGATATTGTAAGTGATGACCAAGAATTTAGAAAGGTTGTTACAGATTTAGGATATAAAATTAAAGATGATGCCAAAGATTTTAAAGATGAGATTCAACCAAGATATGTGTTTCGTTTAGATATAAAAGGTAAAACAGAAGAGGAAATTATGGCAGGATTTCATCAAAAATGGAGATATAACATTCGATTAGCTGGAAGAAAAGGTGTTACTATAAAAGATGGAACCAAAGAAGATTTAAAAGACTTCCACAGAATTATGGTGGAAACTGGGGAAAGAGACGGTTTTATTATTAGACCATTAGAGTACTTTGAAAAAATGTATGATTGCTTAGGACCAAAACATATGAAAGTTTTAATGGCATATTATGAAGGTGAACCAATATCAGGTGTTATTCCCATTTTCTATGGTAATAAAACATGGTATCTATATGGTGCAAGTAGCAATAAACATAGAAATTTAATGCCAAACTATTTGTTACAATGGGAAATGATTAAAATGGCAATTGCAAGACATGATGATATTTATGATTTTAGAGGCGTATCAGGTGTTGTAGACGAAAGCCATCCACAATATGGATTATATAGGTTTAAAAAAGGATTTGGTGCTACGTTTACAGAATTTATAGGAGAAGTGTATTATCCTTTTAAACCTTTAAAATACAAAATATATAAATTTTCAGAAAAAGCTTTTAGAACATTACGACAATTAAAAAGAAAAAGTTTAAATCAAAAGTAGGTTAGGGACGTGCCAAATCGTTTCAAAATGAAACCAAAAGGGACAAACCTAATGTATCAATGTGCTAAGTATGGCTAAAAAAATTTTAAAGTATGAAAATAGAGTATGACAAAGTGGATAATTGAGGACTGTCCCTTTTGGCTTCATTTTGAAACGATTTGGCACGTCCCCAAAAGGAAAGGAAAGAAATGAAAGCTTTAGTTATAGAAAAAAAGGATTTAGTGCATAATATAGAACAGATAAAAAAACATGCAGAAACAAATGGACCAGATGATAATGGAAAAAAGGTCCAAATTATTGCAGTTGTTAAAGGAAATGCCTATGGCTTAGGAATTGTAGAATTTACAAAAATATTGATTGATAATGGGATTTCATTTTTTGCAGTATCAACAATAGAAGAGGCCTTGAAATTGCGAGAAGCTGGCATAAAACAAGATATTTTAATGTTATCTACAACTGCTATAAAAGAAGATGTAAAGATATTAGTTGATAATAATATTATCCTTTCAATTGGTTCAAAAGAAGATATAAAAGTGGCTGAAGAAATTGCAAAAGAAGAGAATAGAAAAATTAGAGCACATTTAAAAATTGATACAGGTTTTGGAAGATATGGTTTTACTTATACTGATAGAGATACAATGGTAGAAGTTTTAAAAGAAATCAAAAACATAGAAATTGAAGGCACATTTTCTCATTTTTCTGTTAGTTTTTTCAATGATAAATATACAAAATTACAGTTTGATAGATTTATCAATGTGATTGAAGTTTTAAAAATGAATGATATAAAAACAGGAATGCTTCATATTTGTAATTCATCAGCTTTTATAAAATTTCCCAATATGCATCTAAATGCTGTAAGAGTGGGATCAGCTTTTTTGGGAAGAATCGCCTTTAGAAATTCTTTAGGATTAAAACCGATTGCACATTTAGAGGGACAAGTTTCAGAAATCAAAGAATTGCCAAAAGGATTTAATATTGGATATTCTAATACATATACAACCAAAAAAGAAACAAAAGTAGCAATTATTCCAGCAGGATATATGGATGGAATAAATATGGAAACTGGAAGAGATATGTTTAGACCAGTGGACAAACTACGATATATCGTAAGAGATATGAAAGATTTCTTTAAAAATCAAAATATGTATGTAAAAATTGGAGATACTAATTGTAGAATTTTAGGTAGAATAGGAACCTATCATGTGATATGTGATATAACAGGTAAAGATGTAGAAATAGGAGAAAAAGCAATTTTCCGCGTTAATCCGAAGTATGTCGATTCAAATATTAGAAGGGAGTACAGATAATGGCTCAAGAAGAACAAAAAAATAATATTGAAGAAAAGAAAGAAGAATACAAAAACTTAAAAGGAATGGGATTTTTTAAAAAAGTTAAATATTCTATTGTAAACATCGAAAAGTATCCAGAAATGGCAACAGAAGGGTTAGGAAAGGCCTTGTCATACATTGCCAAATTGGTAGTGATATTAGCAATTATATTAAGTGTATGGACTTTAATGCAAACCAATCAAATGATAAGGGAAGGAATAACATATCTTCAAAATGAATTTCCAGATTTTTCGTACAATGAGGGAGTTTTAACAGTCAATTCAGAAGAAGTTATTACAATTGAGAATGAACAATTTGGAAAAATTATTGTGGATACGAAAACAGACTCGGAAGAAACGATTAATCAGTATATAAATTCTATTAATGAATATGGCGTAGGTGCTTTGATTTTAAAGAATAGGGTAGTTCTAAAAAATGTTACTATGGTTGGAGAAGTTTCATATAACTATAAAGAATCATTTGATAGCATTAATTTGACAACCTTTAATAAACAAGATGTTGTAAACTATGTAACAGGTGGACAGATTAATAGTCTATACTTTAGTATATTTATAACTTTATTTATATATAGTTTTTCAATGTATTTTATTAATACGATATGGTATGCAATAATTATTAGTCTTGTTGGATATTTTACAATGATTATGTTAAAAATGAAAATGCGATATGTTGCGATTTTTAATATGGCAATTTATGCATTAACACTTTCAACGATTTTAAATATTATTTATCTGATTGTAAACATGTTATTTAACTTTACTATAGAATATTTTAGTATTATGTATGTAACCGTAGCAACGATTTATTTATTAGCAGCTATATTTATACTAAAAACAGATTTGATAAAAAAACAAGCAGAAGTTATGAAGATTGTAGAAGCTGAGCAAATTGTAAGAAAAGAATTGGAAGAGAAAGAAAAAGAAGAAGAACAAAAGAAAAAACAAGAAGAAGAAAAACAGAAACAAAAAGAGAAAGAAAAGAATAAAGGGAATTTAAATGATGATGAACCAGAAGAATCAAATGCGTAAAGGAGAAGAGAAATGGATAAGAATAAGAAAAAAAATAATGATAATGAATCAAAAAAGCAAAATAAAAAATTGCTTTTGTCGATGATTACTTCAATTGTTTTAATAGTAATTATAATAGCAGGTATTATATTTTATAATGAAAATAATGCTAAGGAAGAAGAAAATACATTAGCATATACAGATTTAATAAAAGAAATTTCTTATGGAAATATAGAGAAAGTAGAACTTACAACAGGAAGTAGAAATGCAAAAGTAAAACTTAGAAATGAAGAGGAAGAAAAAACGGCACTTATTCCAGATACAGAAGCATTTATAACATTAATTCAAGAAAAAGTTGCCGAAGGAAATGAAATAGAATTAATTCAAAAACCACAAAGCTTTTTTGCACAATTGCCTAGTACCTTGTTTTCAATTCTTCCAACACTAATAATGGTAGCATTATTTATTATGATATTTAAAATGCAAGGTCTTGGAGAAAAAGGAAAAGTATATGATGAAACAGAAAGAAGAACCAAGATTAGTTTTGATGATGTGGCAGGATTAGAAGAAGAAAAGCAAGAATTAATTGAAATTGTGGACTTTTTAAAAAGACCAGAAAAATATACTAAAATGGGAGCAAGAGTTCCAAAAGGTGTTTTGCTATATGGTAAACCAGGAACAGGAAAAACATTAATTGCGAAAGCAATTGCAGGAGAAGCAGATGTACCATTTATATCAATGAGTGGATCAGAATTTATCGAAATGTTTGCAGGACTAGGTGCTTCTCGTGTTAGAAAATTATTTGAAAAAGCAAGAAAATTAGCACCATGTATCGTCTTCATTGACGAAATTGACGCTATTGGTTCAAGAAGAACATCTAATAGTGGAGCAGAAACAGAAAATAACCAAACTTTAAATCAATTACTAGTGGAGATGGATGGATTTAGTTCAGAAGAAACGATTATCGTGTTAGCTGCAACAAACAGACCAGAAATGCTAGACAAAGCATTGTTAAGACCAGGAAGATTTGATAGACAAATTACGATACCAAATCCTGATTTAAATGGAAGACTAGACATCTTAAAAATTCATAGTAAAGATAAGAAACTATCAGATGATGTAAACTTAGAAAGTATAGCAGAAGACACAGCAGGATTTACTGGAGCAGAACTTGAAAATATTTTAAATGAAGCAGCCATTGTTGCAACTAAAAATAAACATGAAGAAATTGAAAATGATGACATTGAGGAAGCGGTTAAAAAGGTAACAGTTGGATTAGAGAAAAAAGGAAGAGTTATTTCAGACAAAGACAAACGTTTAACAGCTTATCATGAAGCAGGACATGCCGTTGTTAGTAGATATCTTCCAACACAAACAAATGTAAAAGAAGTTTCTATTATTCCTAGAGGTGTTGCTGGCGGATATACAATGTATAAAACCAATGAAGATAAATATTATATTTCAAAAACAGAGATGCAAGAAAAATTAATTGCTCTTTTAGGTGGTAGGGCAGCAGAAAGATTGGTTTTAGATGATATCTCTACAGGGGCAAGTAATGATATTGAAGTTGCTACACAAATTGCGAGAGATATGGTAACGAAATATGGTATGAGTGATAAATTAGGTCCAATTGATTTCCAAGGAAAGGAACCTTATGAAATGCAAATGTTTGGAGAAAATATTGGAGATGAAATTGGAGAAGAGGTAAAAACGTTAATTGATACAGCTTATAATGACGCAATTATACTTTTAAAAGAGCATAGAGATAAGTTGGATAAAATTGCTGAGACTTTATTGCAGAAAGAAAAGATTAACGAACAAGAATTTAATCAAATTTTTGAAGAAGAATAGTTAAGGCTTAACAATATTATAATACAACTGTGGACAAATTAAACAATTTGTTAGATATGGAATTGTAACATTAAATAAAAAGGAACCCCCCCTCGTGGCAGAACGCCTGAGGGGGGAAGGTTTTTTAGTAAAGATACTTTGTGATGATGTGTGTCAGGAATATTGAAGCATCAGTAAGATTAGTAAAGGAAAAGCCTTCCTTTGTTTTGGTGCCGTTATTCAGACTTAACAGAATTGATAAAGTATCATGAGATGCCTTGAGTTTCTGCGTTTTAGGAAACTCAGCAATCTTTTTTTTCTGAACCGTGACCACAACAGTGTTTTTCGGAAATTTAAGGTCCTCTATAAACTGGACCAATTCGTGTAAACGCTCACTGGTGGGCACAGAAATGTGAGAACAATAAGTATCCACCGTTCCACCTAGTTCGGAAGCCTTTTTCCGGATGAGCCCCTTACAATCTCGAAGGATGTAGCAATTTTCAAAAATTACTTTTTCATCATTGCTCCGAGATAAAATTTCAATTGACAATAAATCACCTTTTAACATGTTGTTTCCTCCTTTTATTACATAATGTACTATCTAGTAAACATAATTATTTTACCACAAAAATTCAAATAAATCAATCATTTTTGCCCAATTCACAAATCGCCTTAGCATAAACTTTGCAAGCAAACAACAAATTATCAACAGAAATAAACTCATCAGTCTGATGGCACATATCTTTTTGACCAGGAAGATTAGCACCAAAAGAAACACAATTATCAAAGGCCCTAGCATATGTAGCACCACCAATAGCAATAGGTTCTAAATAACTATTTGCTTCTTCATTATAAATATCACAAAGTGTTTTTACCAAATAATTATCTTTAGGAATATATAAACCTGCTTTAGAACTTGACTTTGTATAGATGATTTCAGGATAATCAGCCAACACAGTTAAAAATTTATTTTCAACTTCTTCAATAGGTGTATGAATTGGAATTCGTAAGTTTAATCCGATTTTTAAAATTCTATTTTCTAAAGAAATATCTCCCACATTTAATGTTAAACTACCAGATTCATCTTTATAATTGATTCCCAAACTTTTACCATCGTATTCTATATTGATATAGTTAGCAAAGAAATCAAATAATGGATTTGCTATATTATAAGTTTTAAACAAGTCATTTAAAATAATAACTAATCTTGAAATGGCATTAATACCTAAATCAGGATGAGCGGCATGTGCACCAACACCATGAGCGGTTAATTTTACTTCTTCATCATTTAATTTGTATGTATCAATTTCAAAATCATAATGACTACAAATTTCCTTAATATTTTTGATAAAATTTTCCATAGATAAAGAGGGTTCGATTTTTAATATAGCATGACAAATTTTAGGAACCACATTTATGGCATTTTGGTTACAGTCAATCTCTTGTATAGAAATAGGAGAAGAATTTTCAGAATAGTCCATTGAAAAATATGGTGTCAAAATAGATTTTTCAGCATAGATACATGGAAAATCAGCATCAGGACTAAAACCTATAGTTGGTGCTTCTTCGTGAGATTTATAATAATCCATACATTTCCAATCATTTTCTTCATTTAGCCCTAAAATTAAACGAACTCTTTTATTCACTTTACAATTATCTAATACATATTTCATGGCATACAAAGAAGCAATGACAGGACCTTTATCATCAATGGCACCTCTACCATAAATTTTGTTATCAAAAACAGTACCAGAAAAAGGTGGATATGTCCAATTATCGCCACTTGGAACAACATCTAAATGTCCAATAATGCCGACCATTTCATTACCTTCTCCGAACTCGATATAGCCACAATATCCATCCATATTTTTTGTTTTAAACCCAAGTTGTTTTCCTAAATTAAGCATATATTCTAAAGCTTTATTGGCATTTTTTCCAAAAGGCATTAGAGGATTTTTAGATTCAGAATAAACACTTGGAATTTGTATTAATTCTTGCAAGTGTTTTATCATGTCTTCTTGATTGTCTTTTATAAAGTTTTCTATCAATATAACCAGTCCTTTCTTTCATAGTATATGTTTTTATTTAAGTAAATATCACTTATGGTTTGATTATATACTAAAATATACAAAATAACAATAAAATTTAGGTTACATTTTGGTGTACAATTCCTGGAAGGTATATATATTATATTTTAAGCGGATTTCGTGGGGATCGACATGCTACATACTCTTAATAAATCAGCGATAGTACCATGGGAGCTGATTTAGTTAGAGTATGTAAAGTGTTGGGATAGCGAAAAATATAATATATATACCTTCCAGGAATTGTACACTAAACAGAAACAAATTTATGTAAAAGTTTCTTTAAGTTAGATTGATTTTGACAATCGTATATGATAGAATGCGTATAGGAATGATAATGGAAAATAGGAAAGGAACAAAAGGTTCAAAAAACAATTTAAATTTTGACGCTGTGTAGTGGCGAACTTCTTTTGAAATCTGATTAATGTACAAAAAGTACGTTTCATAAATTTCAAACTCGTTTTCCTAGCCAAAATTTAATTATTTTCCAACAGCCTTAAGAAAGGAATGAGATAAAAATGAATATTGAAGAATTAACCAAAAAAACGGTAGAAATTAGAAAGGGAATTATAGAAGCTGTGTATAGTGCACAATCAGGACATCCAGGAGGGGCCTTATCAGTTGCAGACATTTTGACAGCATTATATTTCCACGAAATGAACATTAATGAAAAAGACCCAAAATGGGAAGATAGAGATAGACTTGTATTGTCAAAAGGACATTGTTCTCCAGCTTTATACAGCTGTTTAGCAAATAGAGGATTTTTTCCAGTAGAGGATTTAAAAACATTTAGAAAAATAGACAGTTATTTACAAGGACACCCAGATATGAAAAAGATACCAGGTGTAGATATGACAACTGGTTCTCTAGGTCAAGGGTTATCAGCAGCAGTTGGAATGGCGATTGCAGGAAAAATGGATAACAAGGATTATAGAGTTTACTGTGTTTTGGGAGATGGAGAGATAGAAGAAGGACAAGTTTGGGAAGCTGCCATGTCTGCTAAGAAATACAAATTAGACAATCTTTGTGTGGTAGTAGATAATAACAACTTACAAATTGATGGAACAATAGAAGAAGTCATGAGTCCATATCCAATTGATGAGAAATTTAGAAGTTTTGGATTTGAAATTATTAAAATTGATGGTCACAATATGCAAGAGATTATTGACGCTTTTGATGTGGCTAAAAATATAAAAGAAAAACCTGTATGCATTATTGCAAAAACCATAAAAGGAAAAGGAGTATCTTTTATGGAGAATCAAGTTGGATGGCATGGAAAGGCACCAAATGAGGAGCAATATAAACAAGCAATGGAAGAATTAGTGTAAGAAATAATCTGAGGTATGGAATGTTATCATAGTAAAAAATAACGTGTTAAATGTAATGGGGGATAGATGATGAATGAAGATAAATTTAATCAATTAGCAGATATTTATGAAAAATATAGACCATCTTATCCACAAGAATATATAAAAGATATTATTACAAAATGTCATTTGAATGCAGAAAGTATAGTGGCAGATATTGGGGCAGGAACAGGTATTTTAACAAGGCAATTTTTGCAAAATAATTTGAAAGTTATAGGTGTAGAACCAAATGCAGATATGAGAAAAATATTAAAAAAATTGGAAGTAAACCAAAAATTTAGATTAGTAGAAGGGACAGCAGAACATACGAATTTAGAAGATAACAGCATAGACCTTATTGTTGTGGCACAAGCTTTTCATTGGTTTAATAAAGAAGAGTTTAAAAAAGAATGTAAACGAATTTTAAAACCAAATGGTAGTGTATGGATTTTGTGGAATCAATTAGATGAAACAAAAGACATTATAAAAGAACAAAAAAAGATAGATGATCAATATACCAATAGATTTCAAGAAGTAACAGGCATATTAAATGCTACTAAAAAAGAAAAAACATTACAAGGTTTTTTTAAAGAGGATAAGTATGAGAAAAAAGTGGTAGATAATCCACTAGAAAATGATAAAGAAAAATTTATTGGTTCTAATCTTTCAAAATCCTATTCTTTAAAAAAGAATGATGAAAATTATGAGAATTATATAGAAGCATTTGGAAAAGTTTTTGACAAATATAGCAAAAATGGAAAGGTTATTATACCAAATAAAACTTATGGATATTTAGGAAAAATAGAATAAACTGAAATATAGTAGATAAATTAGAAAAGCTAGAATGAAGTTTTTGAGATTCAGATTTGTTAAAACACAGAAAGGAAATGAAAATTAGGAGATATTAATGGAACTAGTAGGAGAAATAGAAGACATCATATATTATAACGAAACCAATAGTTATATGATAGCAGAATTTGATACAGAAGAAGAACAAACCACAATCGTAGGATATTTGCCTTTTGTAGGAAGTGGAGACAATCTAAAAGTAATTGGGAACTTTGTTGAACATAAAAAGTATGGAAGACAATTTAAAGTAGAAACCTTTGAAAAATTAATGCCTCAAACCATTGGGGCATTAGAAAAATACTTGGCAAATGGAAATATCAAAGGGGTGGGAGAGGCCCTAGCCAAACGTATTGTTAGTCGATTTGGAGAAGATACAATCAATGTGTTTAAAACAGAGCCACAGAGATTAGCAGAAGTAAAAGGTATATCAAAGGCAAAAGCAATAGATATTGCAGAAAGTTTTTTAGAAAATTGGGAAGTATGGCAAATTGTAGGATTTCTAGAAAGATTTGGTATAGGAGCAGAATTTGCCAAAAAGGTTTATGAATTGTTAGGTGTTAACGCCATTGAACAAATCGAAAATGACCCATATATTTTAATCGATATAGCAAGAGGTGTGGACTTTAAACAAATTGACAAAATGGCATTAGATTTAGGGATTAGTTATGACAATGATAAGCGAATTAGAAGCGGTATCAAATATGCGCTTATTAGAGCAACATATAATGGACATGCTTGTGTTATAAAAGAAAATCTTATTGAATTTGTTATTTCTTTATTAGATGTTATGACAGAAAATATTGAAGATGGACTGATTGAATTAAGGGCAAATGACGAAATTGTAATAGAAGAAAGAAATGATGGAACAGGCACATGGATTTATTTATCAAATTTTTATTACACTGAACAAGATATTGCCCTTAGAATCAAACGATTACAATCAGCACCAAATGTAAAACAAATTAAGAATATAGCAGTACTTTTAAAAAAGTTAGAAACACAATCAAATATAGAACTATCAGAAAAACAAAAAGAAGCAATAGAATTGGTCAATGAAAACAATGTAACCATTATCACAGGTGGACCAGGAACAGGAAAAACTACTATTATCAAAAGTATTATTGACATTTACGAACAAAAAGGAAACAAAGTGGTACTATGTGCACCAACAGGAAGAGCAGCCAAAAAGATGACAGAAACCACAGGAAAAGAAGCCTCAACTTTACATAGATTATTAGAAATTGGCAAGATAGACGAAAACAATTTTTATCAAACTAGTTCAGAATATGAGGGAGCACCAATTGACGCAGACTTAATCATAGTAGATGAGTTATCTATGGTAGATATGTTTATCATGAGTTATTTATTAAAATGTATCTATAAAGGAACAAAACTTATCTTAGTAGGTGACTGTGACCAGTTATCATCAGTAGGACCAGGCAGTGTGTTAAAAGACTTGATAGCATCAGAAAAAGTGCCAACAATACACTTAGACAAAATCTTTAGACAAGCTGCCAAATCTAAAATCATCTTAAATGCCCACAGAGTAAATAATGGAGAGCCTTTTATCACAAAAGGAGACGACGATTATACAGAAGAAACTATGGAAGACTTTTTCTACATCAGGGAAAACTCACAAGAAAAAATGTTAGAACAAGTCTTATCATTATGCACAGGAAGGTTAAAAAACTATGGGGACTATGACTTTTTCCAAAGTATACAAGTATTAACACCAACTAAAAAAGGTATGCTAGGAACCAGAGAACTAAACAAGGCTTTACAAGAAAGACTAAATCCCAATATATATGACTTGCCAGAAAAATCCAATATGGGAGCAGTGTATAGAGCCGGAGACCGCATCATGCAGGTGAAAAACAACTATGACATCGACTGGGAAAAACAAGGAAATAATGGAACAGTAGAAGTAGGAAAAGGCGTATTTAATGGAGAAATTGGAACCATTACAGAAGTTAGCGAAAAAAATAAAATAATCGAAATCAAATTTGACGACGAAAAAACAGCCTACTATGACTATACAGAACTAGAACAAATTGAGCATAGTTATGCCATAACCATCCATAAAGCACAACGGAAGCGAATTCGACGTCGTCATAATGGTAGTGCCACCATCAGCACCAGTCTTACTAACAAGAAATCTTCTATACACAGGAATTACAAGAGCAAAAAAATTACTAATCATCATTGGAAGTGACAAAGTGATAAAATTCATGATACAAAATGTTGACAGTAAAAAAAGAAATACAGGATTAGAGTACAAAATGGGACAGGTTTAAATTTGTCTCATTTTTGTCGTTTATTGTCGCTTTTTGCGATGAGTTTTAGTTGATTTTTTGTGAAATGTATATTAATATAAAAGTATTAATTTTCTATAATATTGAATAATATGATTTTTATCATTTTAAAACTTTATTTTGATCTTTTAATTTTCTAAAGAACCCCAATTTTTATAAATTTATTATAGATAGAGAAGGAGGAAATATGCCTAGAATTCCAAGAAATTTAATACCTGGACAATATTTTCATATTATGTCACAAGGTATCAACAGAGAATACATATTACAAAATGATAAAGATAAAGGAATTTATTTCAAGTTAATGAAAAAATATAGTCAAGAATTTTATATAAATACAGTTGCTTATTGTATCATGAGTAATCATGTGCATATGTTAATTCAAGCCAAGCAAGTAGGTGAAATTAGTAATTACATGCGAAAGCTTAATGGGGACTATGCGATATATTATAACAAAAAAAAAGATAGGGTAGGTTTTGTTTTTAGAAGTAGATTTAAGTCAAAAGTGATTATGTCTGAAAAAAGTTTATATCAATGTATAAAATATATTCATATGAATCCGGTTAAGGCTAACATGGTCCAAAATGAGGGAGATTATGCATTTTCTTCATATAGGAATTTTCAAAATGATTTTGGTTTATGTAGTATTGAAAAATTGGACTCAATGCTAAATTTAGATAAAGAATTTTCGAATCGAGATTTTTTCATAGATGATAAAGATGAAGGAACATATACACATGAAGTTGTATATGCATATTTGGAAAGAAAAAATTTAACAATGGAAAAGATGAGAGGTAGTAAAAATATTAAGAAAGAATTTTTAGAAGAGTTAAAGAAAAATAATATGATAGACAAGCTAAATAAGTCTGAATTAGCAAAAATATTACATATAGCAAGAAGTAATTTTTATAGATAAATGTGACAATTTTCGACATATTACAACAAAAATGAGACAAAATTAAACCTGGCCCGAATTGTCTCAAATGGAGGTGATAAAATTTTTAATTTAATAGATTTATTGTTTCCAAAGGTTTGTGGTGTTTGTGGAAAAATTGATAATCAAGCACTTTGTAACAAATGCAAAATGGAATTAGACAAACTTGCGGAAAACCAAATTCTCCAAATGAAAAATGAGAAAATAAATTTTGAATTTTGTAATTTTGAAGAGTTAATATATATCTTTAAATATGAAGGATATATACGAAATATGATTATCGATTATAAATTTAATGAAAAGTCATATATTTATGAAACTTTTATGAATTTTGTTTTAAAAAATAAAAAAATGTTTGAAAAATTAAAAACTTATGATACAATTATTCCAGTTCCAATAAGCAAGAAAAGAATGAAAGAAAGAGGATATAATCAAAGCTTGCTAATTGCAAAGAAAATGAGTAAAGAGTTAGGAATTACATTGCAAGCAAACTGTTTATTCAAAACCAAAAATATAGTGGAACAAAGTAAATTAAATAAAGAACAAAGATTGCAAAATATTCAAGATGTATATGAATTAAAAAATAAACAAATACTAAACAATAAAACAATTTTGTTAATTGATGATATTTATACGACAGGAAGTACGGTACAAGAATGTTCAAGAATATTAAGACAAGCAGAGCCAAAAGAAATTGGTGTGTTTGTTCTGGCAAAGGATTAAAAACAAAAGAAGGGAATGAGGTTATAAATGGAGGATTTAGTTGAAAGTATCTTAGATTATATCAGATCAGATTATACAGATTATGCCATTATGATAAATGGAGAATGGGGGTCACGGGAAAACTCACTTTTGGAATCATAAAATCAGGAAAAAAATCGAATCAATGCAATTAAATGGAAAGCGATATACAACCATTTATATGTCTTTATATGGTATCTCAAATTTGGAAGATATCAGTAAGAAAATCTTTATTGAAACGACACAATTAATGGATAAAAACTTAAGAAAATATATGAATGCCAATGAACAAACGACGATTCCAGAATATGCAAAAACGGGAATTGATATGGCAAACTTTTTTGGTGTCACACAAAGTGGAGATAAAGTGGATTATGCTGAATTTTTCTCAACAGACGACAAAGTGCTATGCTTTGATGATCTAGAAAGAGCAAATGTAGATGTTATTGATATTTTAGGATATATTAATAACTTTGTTGAGCATGACCACATTAAAACCATCATTATATGTAATGAAAAAGAATTGTCAACAAAATTAAAAAGTTCAAACCTAGAAATGAAGACATTTATTGCCACATATTTGTTAGATAAGCAAGATGAATTAAACAAAAATGACAAGCCAATTGTAGAAAAAATACAACAAAAAATAGAAAATGTTTTTGATAAAGCAAATGATTATGAAAGAATTAAAGAAAAGTTAATAGGAGAAACTTTTGAATATGCCCCTAAATTTGATTATATCATCAATGGGATTTTAATGCGTTATGAAAACAATGCAGACTTAATTCGTTTCCTAAGAGAAAATACAAGATTAATTATATCAACATTTGAAAGAAGTGGAACTAGAAACTTAAGAATATTAAAACATGCCTTAAATGATTTTAAAAAAATTTATGAAATGGTTAATAAATCATACCCAAATACTAGCCATAGAGTAATGCAAACAATGTTGATTTTTACAATTGCCATTTCATTTGAAATTAAAGCTGGAAAAATCACAAAAGATAAGTTTGTAAATATCAAAGATAATGAAGAATATAAATCTATATTGGTATCTTCTAGAATATTAATGGACAACAGACAATTCTATATCAAAGAATTTGATAGCAACTATTATTATAACTTTAAAGCAGAATATCGATTCTTTAAATTTATAGAATATTATGTAAGAACTAGAATATTTGATATGAAAATCTTTAAAGACAATATGGAGACCATCAGAAATACCGTTGATACAGAAAACTTGTCAGCATATAAACGATTACTTACAGAAGAATATTGGAAAATATCTGATGACGAATTTGGAAAAGTTATTTCTGACATTATAGAAGATGTAAAACAAGGAAATTTACGATTGATAGACAATGTAAAAATATATGCATACTTTAGCTATTTCTCAAAGAAAAATTTAATTAACTATGATATAAAAACAATTAAAAGTGTATTTTTCAATGGTATGAATATAGCATCATTAAAATCAGAATATTGTGATAATGTAGATGAAGAACTTGGAAAAATCGCCATAGATGAAGTAGCAGAAGATATGGATGATATTTTGAAGCATTTTAATACATTAAATGGACAATTATATGATAAAATGTATAAAGAAAAGGCAGAAGAAATTTTTAAATATATTCCAATGAAGATGGAATTATTCTATGAAAAATTTGATAGAGAATGTATGGAAGTACCAATATTTAAGTATTATGATCCATATCAAATGTTCCAAAGAATATCTTGTGCAAGTAACGAAGACATCGTTTTAATAAAAGAGAAATTAGTTGCGAGAGCCAATAAATATCCAAAACAAATAGAGCCAGAAATCAAAAATATTAAGCAATTAAAACAAATTATAGATGATTACTTAAATGGAAAAGACCCTTCAATAAAAATTGTTATGTTAAAAGAATTTTCAAAGGATTTGGGCTATATAATTGATAAATATAAACCAACCTTGTTCCCTAAAAAGGAAGAAAAGGAAACAAAAGTAGAGGAATAAAAATCTTCTACTTTTTTTTTGATAAAAAATGAATAAAAAAGAAACAATAAGAAATAATAACAATATAAGAAATTTATAAAACAAAAGGGAGGATGGTTGAAAAATATAATTACAATTACAACCAGACTTGTACCCAGAGAAAGGAATGATTTTAATTATGAAAGCAACAGGTGTCGTAAGAAGAATAGATGATTTAGGTAGAATTGTTATACCAAAAGAAATTAGAAAAGTGCTAAGAATAAAAGAAGGAGACCCATTAGAAGTATTTACAGACAGAGAAGGACAAGTAATATTAAAAAAATACTCTCCAATAGGAGAATTATCAGAATTTGCAGCAGGATATGCAGAAACATTATCAAAAACAACAGGACATATTGCATGTATCACAGATAAAGATACAGTTATTGCTGTATCAGGAGGTTCAAAAAAAGAATTTCTAGAGCAAGATGTGAGCCCAGAATTAGAACAATTAATGGAAGACAAAGAAGTATATACGAGTAAAGACAATAGTGATGTTGCAATGCCCATAACAAAAAATGACAATCCAGAAAGAAAATATAATGCACAAGTTGTTTATCCAATCATATCAAATGGTGATACAATTGGAACCGTTATATTAATGTCAAAAGAAGCAAATCAAAAAATGAATGATGTAGAGAAAAAAGTAGCACAATCAGCAGCCACCTTTTTAGGAACACAAATGGAAATTTGAGACAATTTTGGAGAACAAAGAAACAAAAGAAAAAATTATTGATAAAAAATTCAGATGAGTTTGAAGAAATATATATAAAATAGCAGTGGCTTGATGGAGCAAATATAATAATTGCGATTAAGAATAAAAATAAAATTAAGTCATAAAAATATTCCTAGAGTTCAATACTAAAGGACTGAAAAACCCTCTAAAAGGAAAAAAATAATTGAAAAAAATAAAAGAAAGATTATCCACAGAATATTACAAAGTCTGTAACATTAAAGAAATAGTAGTGTTACAGACTTTTTAATGTATATATGATAAAATAATAGCGAATTGGAGGAATGAGATATGTTAATAAATCAACAAAAAATGATAATGAGTAAATATTTAGAATTGTACGAAATAGTAATACCAAAAAATAATATACTAAGACAAATTAAAGAAATGGTGGACTTTAGTTTTGTTTATGATGAACTAAAAGATAAATACTGTGAGGATAATGGAAGACCAGCATATGACCCAATAATGATGTTTAAATATTTGTTGATAAAATGTATAAAACAATTATCAGATGTTGATTTAATAGAACAAACCAGATATGATTTATCATTTAAGTATTTTTTAGATTTAGCGCTGGAAGAAACAAATTTAATAGATTCAACATTGTTAACGAAATTCAGAAGACAAAGATTAAAAGATGTAAATTTGTTAGATAAATTAATAGGAAAAACAGTAGAAATAGCGATGGAAAAAGGAATCATAAAAAAGAAGACAGCGATAATAGTAGATTCAACACATACCAATTCAAGATACAATATATTATCGCCAAGACAAGCATTAATAAATGAATCAAAAAAATTAAGAAAAAGCATATATGAAATAGACGAAAAAATGAAAGAAAAAATGCCAAAAAAAAGAGAAGCAAGTGGAATGTTAGAAGATGAAATACAATATTGTGAAGAATTAATAGATGTGGTAGAAAAAGAAGAAGTGATAAAAGAATATCCAAAAGTAAAGGAAAAATTACATTTATTAAAAGAAATGGTAGAAGACAATAATTACAATTTAGGATTGTCAAAAGACAGAGATGCAAGAGTTGGACATAAAACAGCAGATAGTAGTTTTTTCGGATACAAAACACATATAGCAATGACAGATGAAAGAATAATAACAGCAGCGACAATAACAAGTGGCGAAAAGCATGATGGAAAACAATTACCAGAACTAGTAAAAAAGAGTGAAGAAAGTGGACTAGAAATAGAAGAAATATTAGGGGATGCAGCATATTCAGAGAAAGAAAATATAAAATTAGCCAATAAAAAAATATAAGATTAGTAGCAAAATTAAATAGAAGAGTAATGCAAGGATCTAGGAAAAAAGAAGATAAATTTGAATATAACAAGGATGCAGAAATGTATGTATGTCCAGAAGGACATATGTCAATACGAAAAGCAAAAGGAGCAAAAAAAGAAAGTACTCATAATCCAAGAGAAGTTTACTATTTCGACATAGAAAAATGTAAGATATGTCCAAGAAAAGAAGGATGTTATAAAGAAGGGGCGAAATCAAAAGTATATTCAGTAACTATACAATCAAATGAACATATTAAACAAGATGAGTTTCAAAATAGTGAATATTTTAAAAAGAGATATAAGGAAAGATATAAAATAGAAGCAAAAAATAGTGAAATAAAAAGGAACTTCGGATATAATGAATGTCAAACCGAAGGGCTTTGTGGTATGCAAATACAGGCAGCACTGACTTTATTTGCTGTAAATTTAAAAAGAATAATAAAATTATCCACAAATAATGGTTAAAATAACCATTATTTTTTTCAAAAGAATTCAAAAAACATAGAAAAATTTTCAATTTAAGAAATTTTCTATGTTTATTTTTATACTTAAAAAAATATCTATGGGGTTTTTCAGTCCTTTAGTTCAATACTCTAAGAAAAATTTTACAATTTGATTTTAACAATAAAACATAGTAAAGTCAATAAAATGATAAAAGAAATTTCAAGAAAGATTTTAGAAGAAAATTTATTTTTAAAAAGTATTTATAGTAGTAAAAAAATCTGAAACACTAAATATATTAAAGGTTTCAGATTTTTTATGTTTTCTTAGAGTATTGAAATCTAAGTAAAAAAAACAAGAAATAAAATACGACAATATATTGACTTAATTCTGTGAAATAGATAAAATAAATACAGCAAAAAAATTATGAATACTGTTTACGAAAATAGAGAAAAATGGATTGAAAAAATAGGAAAAAATTTCAAAAACTTTAAGAATAATAAAGCGGAAAATATACACAAATGAAATGATACATAATGTAAAGGAAAACAAAAGAAGGGAGCGTTTAAAAGATGATAGAAATGAAAAGCAGAAATATAAAAAACACAGAAAGTAAAAAAAATAGGAAAAATAAAAAGGATAATGGTATTACTTTAATAGCCCTTATTATTACCATAATTGTTTTGTTAATCTTAGCAGGAATAACAATAACTTCCATAACATCAGATAATGGAATAATCCAAAATGCCCTAAGTGCAAAAGAAAGGACGGAAATAGACAATGAAAGAGAAATAGTAGAACAAGCAACAGTACAAGCAATGGGAAATAATAAAAGAGGAAATATTGTAAGGAATGAATTGCAAGATGAACTAGATAAAATAACAGGAGAAGGAAAAACAATAGTAACAGCAGATACAGAGGAACAAGGATATTTTGTAAAGTTCGTAGACAGTGGAAGGATATATAAAGTAAGCATAGATGGAGAAGTAACTTACTTAGGAAAAGAAGATGAATTATTAACAAGAGCAGATATAACAGCAAACCCAGAAAGTGACACAACACCAAAACTAACGCAAGAAGTAGAACTAACCGTAAAAACATTAATAGATATAGGAGATGTAGACTATACCCTAGTATATGCATGGAGCAGTAGTCAAGATATAGCTCCAGAAGATAGTGAATTTGAGGTAGCAGACTTAACGGGAGAAGGAAGAATCAGAACAACAAACGTATCAAGTAATGTATCAGCAGAAGGAAATTACTATTTATGGGTAAGAGCAGTGGTAGGAGAAATCGAGCAAGAAACATGTTTTGGACCATATGCAATAAGAGACCATACAATGTTAATGAGAGTAAATGAAAGCGATAGTTTATCAGACGCAGGATTTTTAGGAAATGCAACAGTAAAAAGAGGCTTAATAAAGAGTATAACAATACAAAACACATTAGGAGGACATAGTTTATCAGATGCAAACACATGGGATGTAACAGAAAATGGAAACGGAAGATATTTAGCATGGTATGAAGGAGACGAAGAAAATGGATATGATGTTACAATAGCAGGAGAAGGAGGAATAGTAGCAAATAGTATACCAGTATACTTGTTTAGAAATATAGGTTCAGGAATAACAGATACAAATATAGAAGTAACAATCACAGGATTAGAATATTTAGATACAGGCTTAGCAACAGGAAGTATGGCATATATGTTTGAGAACTGTAAAGCAACTAATTTAAGGGTAAGCAAATTTAACACAAGCAATGTAACAAATATGCAGTATATGTTTTCAGATTGTACAAATTTAACGAGTTTAGATTTGTCTAGTTTCGATACACATAATGTTACTAATATGGCTGGTATGTTTAACAATTGTTCAATTACAAGTTTAAACTTATCCAATTTTGATACCAGTAAAGTAACAAATATGTTAGCAATGTTTCTAAATTGTAAAGCAACCAATATAGATGTAAGTAGCTTTGATACAAGCAATGTCACAACAATGCAAAATATGTTTAATACATGTAGAGCAACAAGTTTAGATTTAAGCAGTTTTAATACGAGTAATGTAACAACTATGAGAGAGATGTTTAACAATTGTTCAGCAACAACTTTAGATTTAAGTAATTTTAATACAAGTAAAGTAACAAATATGTATAGGATGTTTGGATGGTGTAAGGCATCAGAAATAGATGTTAGTAATTTTGATATAAGTAATGTAACATATCCTATGGAGGGAATGTTTAGAGAATGTGTAAATTTAGTAAAATTAGATGCAAGTAGCTTTACAAAGTCAAAAACAAATTCTGTAGAATGGATGTTTGGAAGATGCTCAAGTATAGAAGAAATAGATCTTAGCAATTTTGAGGTAAATGAAGGGGTTAATATTAATCAAATGTTTTATAATTGTCCAAGTTTAGAAAAATTAGATATCCGAAAATTTGATATAACAAATACGACAGGATATAATACATTTTGGATGTGGACTGTACCAACAAATTGTGAAATTATCGTAAAAGATAGTATGAAGGAATGGTTTACAGAGAATTATCCAAATTATACAAATGTAATAGTAGGTAACTAAAAATGTATGTAAAAGTGGAGGGAAAATATGCCAGAAAAAAAGAAAAAAATAATCATAGGAGCAAGCATAGCAGTGATACTGCTATTGCTTGTCATCCTAATAGTAATAATATCAAACAATAATAAAACAGCAGAGGATACAGAAACATTAGAGAATGTGGATTTATTAGAACTGATAGATATAGACAACATAGATACTCTATCTTATGAAACAGAAAAAACAGAAGAAGAAATATCAACAAAATATATAACAGGAAGAAATACGTATGAAGTAAAAGCAAATGTGCAAGCGGGAGAAACAGAAGGGAAAATGATATATGTAAGAGGAGCACAAAATTTAAACATATATAAAGTAGAATATACATTAAATAAATATAAAGATACAACAACACAAGTACAAAATATAATGGAAGAATTTGAAACTGTGTGTGAAGGATATATGGAAATAACAGAAGAAGAATATACAGAAACAGAACAACTATATGGAGAAAGTACAGAAAGTTTTGAAAGACCAATAGAAGAAAGTATCTATTATGAAGAAAGATTATATAGCAAAACATATAAAAATACAGAATACACATATGATATAAATTTTTATAAGCAAGATAATAAAATTGTATGTGAATTTGTGAAAACTTTATAATGAATTAAAAAAATATAGGATTGTAGAGAAAGACCTGTAAAAGGTCTTTTTTGTTGTCGTTATCATATTTGTTCACAAAAAATTCACAAATTATTTTAGCAAAATGTATTGACAAGTGCTAAAAAGGGGTATAATATATATGAAGTTAGCAGACAAACAACAAGAGTGCTAAAAACCAATAATATAGTAATAATTACAAAAGCAGATGATATTATAAAATACTAACAATTTAATCTAAAAGAGGTGAGACAATTGTTAGATGATAGAAAAAAGAAAGTGTTACAAGCAATCGTAGAAGAATACATTAATACAGCAGAACCAGTTAGTTCAAATGCATTAACGACAAATCATGGTTTAGATTATAGTAGTGCAACAATCCGAAATGAAATGGCAGATTTAGAAAAAGCAGGTTATTTGGATAAAACACATACATCCAGCGGTAGAGTACCTTCAGAAAAAGGGTATAGATATTATGTGGATGAATTGTTAAAAGAAGATGATATTAGTTTAGAAGAAATCAAATATATTAGTGATAAGTTAGAAACAAAGGTAAATGAAATTGAGGATTTAACTAAAATTGCAGCAAATACAATATCAGAAGTTACACATTATACAACCGTTTCCATAGGTCCAAAAGCAAATAGCCAGATTATCGAAGAGATTAAATTTGTATTGCTAGGTTCTAGAATGATGATGGCAGTTATTTTAACGGATAGCGGACTGGTTAAAGAAACAATTATTAAATTTGATGAAGATATTACAGAAAAACAGGTTGAAACGATTAATTATATGTTTAATAAAAAACTAAAAGGCCAACCAATTGAAACAATTGATAGACCTTTAGAAGATTATTTATATGATGAAATGACTTATAGTGTAAATGTTATTAAACCAATTATTGAACAAATAAAAAGAGTTTTAGAAGAAGAAAACATATACTTAGAAGGTGCAAATAAATCATTTGAGTTACCAGAATTTAATAGTTTAGAAGTTGCCAAAAACTTTGTTAATATTTTGGATACAAAGGAGTTAGTAACAGATATGTTAGATTCTGGAATTGCGGATGATATTCATGTATATATTGGAGAAGAAAATCAAAAAGAAGAGTTAAAGGATTTTAGTGTTGTTACATTTAAACATAAAGTTAATGGAAAAGATTTAGGAACGATTGGTATTATTGGACCTAAAAGAATGGATTATTCAAAAGTCATTTCTGTTATGAAGTATATTAATAAAAAGTTAAAAGAAATAGAATAATTTGAAAAATAATCATCATTTGGCGTTGTTGACCTTCATTTTTAATTTAATCAACGTACAAAAAGTACGTCTCATAAATTAAAAATCGGTCGCCTAGCCAAATATTATATATAATGCTTTCCTGAATAACACACAAAATGCTATCGCATTTGGCGGCGTTATAATAATTCTTTTTCAAATTAGAGAACTAAGAAGAAAGGTGGTTTAAGAATGGCAGAGAAAGAAAACAAAGAAGAATTAGAAAATGAAGTAAAAGAAGGAGTAGAAAAAAACGAAAACAAAAAAGAACAAGAGATTGTACCTAAATCAGAATATGATGAACTAGATGATAGATATAAAAGGATTTTAGCGGAATTTGAAAACTTCAAAAAAAGAAGTGCAAAAGAAAGAGAAAATTTATACAGTTCAATTCTATCAGATGTTGTTGCAGTAATGCTTCCAATTTTAGATAATTTAGAAAATGCAGCTAAAATAGAAACAAAAGATGAAGAATACAAAAAGGGAATTGAATTGGTATTAAAACAATTTCAAGATACATTAAAAGCAAAGGGTGTAGAAGAGATTAAAACGGTAGGAGAAACCTTTGATCCAGAATTGCATGAGGCAGTAAGTAGTGTACAAGATGATACAAAGGGTGAAAAGGAAATTGTGCAAGAATATAGAAAAGGATATAAGATTGGTACAAAGGTTATACGCCATTCGATGGTTGTTGTAGCCAACTAAATGAATGAAAAACAGCAATCTTCACATTTTTATAAATTTGTTCAAACCTCGATGTACAAAACCGTACACCTTCGGACTGATTAATTTTATAAAATGCAAATCTTATCATTTTCATTCATTTATAAAGAGGAATTAAGATGAAACAAGAAATAGAAAGAAAGTATACTGTGAAGTTTTTTCCTGAAAACTTGAAAATAATAGATATATTGAATATAGAACAAGCCTTTATATATAGAGATAAGAAAACAGTTATTAGAGTGCGAAAAATACAAAACAATACATCTAATGTTGAAAATAATGGAATACAATATATCTATACAGTAAAAACGAAAGGCGATTTAGATAGTTATAAGAAATCTGATATTGCCAGGGTATATGAAATTGAAAGTAATATACAAGCAAGTGAATATAAGGAATTAATAAAAAATAAAATAAGTAATATTATAAGAAAAATCAGAATGATAGTATCAATCCAAAATAACTTAAATGTAGAAATAGATATTTATAAAGATTACTTACAAGATTTCATTACAGCAGAAGTAGAATTTCCAAATGAGAATATAGCCAATAGCTTTGAAAAGCCTGAATGGCTAGGAAAAGAAATTGGATATAAAACATTATCAAATTGGAAATTATCTAATATGACAAAAGAAGAGTGGCAATCAAAAGTAACAAAAGAAACACTAGAAAACAATCGAAAAATTATTCAAGATTTAAAGAAAAATAAAATCATTGAATAAACAGGATTAGTTTGCTTTAAGAGAACGATGTTTAATAGAATATGCATTTGAGTTCTTAACAAGTATATCATTTTATTATGTTATTAATTTTAAAAATATAAATTTAATTATAGGGGATTAGTTAAAACAAATTTGTAATCGTTAAAAACTAATAAAACCTAAAGAAAGGAAAGGGAATTAAAATGGGAAAAATTATAGGAATTGACTTAGGAACAACAAACTCATGTGTAGCAGTTATGGAAGGAGGAGAGCCAGTCGTTATACCAAACGCAGAAGGAAATAGAACAACACCATCAGTTGTTGCATTTTCTAAAAATGGTGAAAGACTAGTTGGACAAATTGCAAAACGTCAAGCAGTTACAAATCCAGAAAATACTGTTATTTCAATCAAAAGAAAAATGGGAACAGCTGATAAAGTTAATATTGAAGGAGATAGCTTTACACCACAAGAGATTTCAGCAATGATTTTACAAAAATTAAAAGCTGATGCAGAAAATTATTTAGGACAAAAAGTAACACAAGCTGTTATTACAGTACCTGCATATTTCAATGATAGCCAAAGACAAGCAACAAAAGATGCTGGTAAAATTGCAGGACTAGAAGTATTAAGAATTATCAATGAGCCAACAGCAGCAGCACTTGCTTATGGAATGGATAAAGAGCAAGACCAAAAAATATTAATCTATGATTTAGGTGGAGGAACATTTGATGTATCTATCCTAGATATTGGTGATGGTGTATTTGAAGTTTTATCTACAAGTGGTAATACACATTTAGGTGGAGATGACTTTGATAATGCAATTATTGATTACTTAGTTGATGAATTCAAAAAATCAAATGGAATTGATTTAAAACAAGATAAAATGGCAATGCAAAGATTAAAAGAAGCAGCAGAAAAAGCAAAAATAGAGTTATCTGGTGTACAACAAACACAAATTAACTTACCATTTATTACAGCAGATAGTACAGGACCAAAACACTTAGATGTTACATTGACAAGAGCAAAATTTGAAGAATTAATTCATGATTTAGTAGAAGCAACCGCAGGACCTGTAAATCAAGCATTAAAAGATGCAGGATTATCTTCAAATGATATTCATAAAGTATTATTAGTTGGTGGTTCTACAAGAGTTCCAGCTGTACAAGAAGTGGTAAAAAGAATTACAGGAAAAGAACCAGATAAAGGAATTAACCCAGATGAATGTGTTGCAATTGGTGCAGCGATCCAAGGTGGTGTTTTATCAGGAGATGTAAAAGACTTAGTATTACTAGATGTAACACCATTATCATTAGGAATTGAAACATATGGTGGAGTATTCACAAAATTAATTGAAAGAAATACAACTATACCAACTAAAAAATCTCAAATCTTCTCAACAGCAGCAGATGGTCAAAC
>CALXJS010000018.1 GCA_944388685.1 uncultured Clostridia bacterium
TTTGGTGACCCCTACGGGAATCGAACCCATGATTCCACCTTGAGAGGGTGGCGTCTTAACCGCTTGACCAAGGGGCCTTAAAATTCACCTTATAGTTATACCATTTTTTTTGCTTTTCGTCAACTAGTATTTATAAATTTTATATGATTTTTGAGACAATTTGGGCCAGGTTGGTTTTTGTATCATTTTTGTCGAAAAATGGCGAATGACTGAGTGATACTTTCTTTTTAATAATTTCTTAATTAAGCTTAAAACAAAAAATGTATATACTATTTTATGAAATTAAATGTGCAAATGGAAAAATATTACAAATTTTTATATTATCAAGTGGAAAAGTCGCGGTGCGCCAGCGATTTTACACTTGATAATGTTAGAATTTGTATATTTTGTAATGTTAGCCATTTAATGAATAAAATAGTATATACATTTTTTGTTATTTGCAAATCAAACTAAAATATTCAAAAAAGAAACATCTATATTATTCGCCATTTTTCGACAAAAATGATACAAAAACCAACCTGGCCCAATTTGTCTCATTCATACCATTCTAATTCCCAGTCATCTAAAATAACTGTGTCTCCTTCACAAACGCCCATCTCTTTTAGTTTATCTTCAATGCCCATATTTTTTAGACATTTTTGCAAATAATACATAGATTCATTATCTTCAATATTGACTCTTCCCATTAATCTTTGAACTGCTCTACCTGATACGATAAATATACTATCTTCTACTTTGATTGTCCAATCATCATCTTTTTCTTCTAATGTATATACTTTTTTGTCTTCTATTTCTACCAATTCTTCTTTTGGCAATGTTTTCAATACTTCTGCCACATGATCGATTAGTTCTTGTACGCCTTGTTTTGTTGCGGCTGAAATTTTGTAGATTTCTAATCCCTCTTTTTTGGCTAGTTCCTCTACTTCTTTAGTCAATTCTTCATTTTGTACATCCATTTTGTTTGCCACAATAATTTGCTTTCTCTTACTTAATTTTTCACTGTACTTTTTTAATTCTCCATTAATTACATAAAAATCTTCTACTGGATTTCTTCCTTCTTGACCTGATATATCTAAAAAGTGTAATAATAATCTGGTTCTTTCTACATGTCGTAAAAATTGAATTCCTAATCCTACACCTTCACTGGCACCTTCTATAATTCCTGGAATATCAGCAATTACAAAACCATCACCATTTTTTGTTTTAACCACACCTAAGTTTGGCTGTAAAGTAGTAAAATGATAATTTGCAATTTTAGGTTTTGCATCAGTAACAATTGATAAAAATGTAGATTTTCCAACATTTGGGAATCCTAACAATCCTACATCTGCCAATAATTTTAATTCTAGTATAACTTCTTTTTCTTCTCCTTTATCTCCATCTTCTGAAAATCTAGGTGCTTGTCTTGTAGAAGTTGCAAAATGAGAGTTACCTCTTCCACCTCTTCCACCTTTTAAGACCAATTCTGTTTGTCCTGGTGTTGATAAATCTGCAACTACTTTTCCTGTTTCTAAATCTTTTACAACTGTCCCAATTGGAACCTTAATATATAAGTCTTTTCCATATTTTCCATTACAGTGGCTTCCACTTCCATTTTCACCATTCCCTGCTTTGAATTTTTTATTATAGCGAAAATCAATTAATGTATTTTTATCTTTGTCAACTTGAAAATAGATGTCTCCGCCTTTCCCACCATCTCCACCATCAGGTCCGGCCTGCTGCTACATATTTTTCACGTCTGAATGACACGGCTCCATTTCCACCGTCTCCTGATTTGATGATTATTTTTGTATAATCTGTAAACATATTATTTTTCCTTTCTCTTTTAATTATTTTTTCTGTTTTATCATTCAAAATTTCTTCTTTTTATTTGCGTTTTCAAATATCTCTTAAGAAAATCTCAAATTCACTCTGGATTGTGATTTTTATTGAATCGTAAATCGTTTTTATTCAATAAAAATGTCCAAACAGAAACGTCCCCCATTGGACACCATTGGAATTTATTCAAAATAATCTAGTTGCATTGCCTTTTTTACTTTTTTCATTGTTTCTTGTGCTGTTTTTCTAGCTTTTTCTGTTCCCTCTTTTAAGATTTTATCTACTAGTTCTGGATTTTCTTCATAATATTTTCTTTTTTCTCTAATTGGTCTTAAATATTCACTAATATTTTTTGCTAATTGTTTTTTGCAGGCAACACATCCTCTTTTTCCTGCCCTACATTCTGCACATACATTGTCAATTTCTTCTTTTGTAGAGAATAGTTTATGATAATAGGCTACCATACATATATCAGGATTTCCTAAATCATCTTTTTTTATTCGATTTGGATCTGTTACTGCACGCATTACTTTTTTGGTGATTTCTTCTTCTGAATCTGATAGATAAATAGCATTTCCAAGAGATTTTCCCATTTTTTCATTGCCATCTAATCCTTTGATTCTTTTTCCTTCTGATAATACAATTTTAGGTTCTGTCAATACTTCTCCATAGATACTATTAAATTTTCTAACAATTTCTCTACATTGCTCAATTAATGGTTCTTGGTCTTCTCCTGTTGGAACCAATTCTCCTTCAAATGTGGTAATATCCGCTGCTTGACTTACTGGATAACCTAAAAATCCATAGGTTACACTTTCTCCAAATAGTTCTTTTTTTTGTGCAATTTCTGTTTTTACGGTTGGATTTCTTTGAAGTCTTGCAATCGTTACTAAATTTGAATAATATACGGTTAATTCTGCTGTTTCTGGTATCATAGATTGAATATATATCGTTGTTTTTTCTGGATCAATTCCACATGATAGATAATCCATAGCCAATTCTCTTACATTTTTTCTAACTTTTTCTGGCTGATTAAAATTATCTGTTAATGCTTGCACATCTGCAACTAATATATAGATATCATATTCTCCACTATTTTGCATTTCTACTCTCTTTTTTAATGATCCAAAATAATGACCTATATGTAATTTTCCTGTTGGTCTATCCCCTGTCAATACTCTTTTTTTCATTATTCATCTCATTCCTTTCTTTTTAAAGTACAAATTCAGCTATCACATCATACTCTCTAACATCTGTTACTTTACAATTAACAAAATGATTTACTATATCTTCTGGCTTTTTATCTGTTTTATTTTTTATGTATACAATTCCATCCATCTCTGGTACATCTTGCATCGTTCTTCCAATATAATATTTTGCATCAAAAGACATATCCTCTACTAAGACTTCATATGTCGCTCCCATTTTAGTGCTTTGTATTTGTTTAGAAATCTCTTGTTGTATTTCCATAATTTGGCGATACCTTGCTTTTTTTGTATTACCATGAATTTGATTTGGCAATTTTTCTGCTGGTGTTCCATCTTCTTTGGAATACATAAATGTACCTAATTTATCAAATTTTGCAGTTTGTACAAATGTCTTTAATTCTTGAAAATCTTCCTTCGTCTCTCCTGGAAATCCTACAATCAAACTTGTTCTTAAAACAACATTTGGTATTTGTTCTCGAATCGTTTTTAATAACATTTCTATTTGTTCTTTACTGGTTCTTCGATTCATTCTTTTTAACACAGTATTTGCAATGTGTTGGATAGGAATATCAAAATATTTTGCAATTTTATCATTATTTGCCACAACCTGAATTAATTCTTTCGTAATCCCTTCTGGATATGCATATAAGAAACGAATCCAATGAATTCCTTCTATTTTTGTTAATTCTTCTAATAATTCTACTAATTTTGACTCTCCATATATGTCAATACCATATTTGGTTGTGTCTTGTGCTATGACAATCAGTTCTTTGATTCCCTTTTTTGCTAACATGTTTGCCTCTTCTATAATGTCCTCCATTTTTCTACTAGCAAATGGTCCTCTAATATATGGTATAGCACAATATGTACATTTGTTGCTACACCCTTCTCCGATTTTGATATACGCGTAATTATTTCCTGTTGTAATGGTTCTATTTAAAAATTCTTGCTCAGTTAACATAGGCATTTGTGGTATGTCTGTTATTTTTTTCCTTGCTGTTTTGTTTTTTCTATCTTTCTTTTCGACAATCCCTCTTTTTAGTAAATCCTCTATCTTATTCCACAATTTGTCATAATCTTCAATTTTTATAAACAAATCCACTTCTGGTAAGGCTTTTACTAAATCTTCATAATATCTTTGTACGAGACATCCCATCACAATGAGATATTGACATTTATGCTTTTTATATTCCGCCATTTCTAATATGGTATTAATGGCTTCTTCTTTTGCAGATTCAATAAACCCACAAGTATTAATAACAAGAATATCCGCTTTTTCTTCTTCATTGACAATTTGAAATCGATTATCTTTAAATATTCCTATTAAACATTCTGTATCAATTAAATTTTTACTACATCCTAGTGATACAAATCCTACATTCATTTTTTATTCTATCCTCTTTCTTTTTAGTTTGAACGTTGGGGACGTGCCAAATCGTTCAACTATCTATTTTTAAACTCTATACAATTTAATTAATTAAAAAGTTGAACAAATTGGCCCGCTCCCAACGTTCAGTGTTCATCTTTATGACTACATATATGCTTTCTTGTCATTTCCATTAAGTCTAATTTAGTAAAACCTTCAATCTGTGTTTTACTTCTATCTTTTTTCAATTCCTCTTTTAATAAATTTTCTATTGTTTTTTTATCTTCTTCTTTTTGCATATCGATATAGTCTATGATTATAATACCTCCAATATCTCTTAATCTTAGCTGTTTTGCAATTTCTATAGTTGCTTCTTTGTTAACTCTAAAAACGGTATCTTCCATAGTTTTATTTCCTGTGTATTTTCCTGTATTAACATCAATTGCTGTTAGTGCCTCTGTCTTATCAATTGTGATAAATCCTCCACATTTTAGCCATATTTTCCTATTGTTAATCTTATGTATTTGTTGTTCTAAATCATATAAATTGAAAATTGTTCCTTCACTTTTTACTACTATTTGTAGATTTTTATATTCCTTATTTTCATTTTTTATTTTGGTTATTTCATTATAGTCTATACTGTCATTTACAGTTACTTTTTGCACACCTTTATCTGCTAAATCTATTAACATTTTCTCAACTATATCTTCACTTTTATATAATCGTCTTGGCAATGTTTCATTTACTTTTTTACTCTCTTCTACGATTTGATGCCAAATTTTTTCTACATGTTTTATATCTTCAATAATTTCTTCTTCTTTTCCCTCTGCTGAAGTTCTAATAACAGCACCATTATTTTTTGAAATATGTTCCCTAACTAATTTGATTAATCTTTCTTGTTCTTCTTTATTTTCTATTTTTTGTGAAACCGTAATGATATCTGTGTTTGGCATAAGCACTATATATTTTCCTGGTAAATTGATGTGTGTAGATATTCTTGCACCTTTTCTTTCGTTACTATCTTTTTTGATTTGAACTAATAGTGTTTGATTTGGTTTTACTAATTGCGTAATGTCTTGATTTGTAATTGCTTTTTGTTTTTTCTCGTCCTTCTTTTCTAATATGTCTTTTGCATGTATTAAGCTATTTTTTCCGACTCCAATATCTACAAAAGCTGCTTGCATTCCCTTTACAATATCTTTAACAATTCCCACATAGATGTTTCCTTCATTTTTATTATCATCTTCACTTTCTTCATAATATTCAACTATCTTCTCATTTTCTAATAGGACAATTTGTCTCCTATCTTCTATTCTTTTTATGATTAATTCTAACATTCTTTTTGTCTACCTTTCTTGTTTTAATTAAATTTATTCATTGCTGAATCTATACCATTTTTTATAATCTCTGTAATCGCATTTTTAGCTTTATCTGTTCCTATATCTAACTTTTCTTTATCTTCTATAGATGTTATTTTTCCTATAACATAATTTATCATGTCATTCCTATATGCAGGTGTTCCAATTCCTACTCGTATTCTTGCAAAATCTTCAGAATGTATATGTTGTATTACAGATTTCATACCATTATGTGACCCTGCTCCACCTTTTTTTCTTATTTTAATCTTTCCTGGCTCTACATCAATATCGTCATATATAACTATTATATCTTCTAAATCTATTTTATAAAAATCCATTACTTCTATAACACTTTCTCCACTCAAATTCATGTAGGTTTGTGGTTTTAAAAGAAGGACTTTTTTATTTTCGATTGTTCCTGTACCATAAATTCCTTTAAATTTATGTTTATTCACTTCGATTTCATATGCCTTTGCCAATTTATTTATGGTATCAAATCCCATATTATGTCTTGTATTAGAATATTCTATTTCAGGATTTCCTAATCCTACAATTAAAAACATGTTTTTTCCTCTTTTCAAATTTTAATCTATATTATTTTACACTGTTTTTGCTTGTTTTTCAAGTTTTTATCAAGACAAATTTTACCTTATTATTAATTTACGTTACAGTTTAGTGTACAAATCCTGGGAAGATATATATTATATTTTAAGCGGGTTACGTGGGGACCGACACGATACATACTGTTAATAAATCAACGATAGTCCCATGGGAGTTGATTTATGTACAGTATGTAAAGTGTTGGGATAGCGAAAAATATAATATATATCTTCCCAGGATTTGTACACTGAACTGTAACTAATTTACACTTTTGTTTACAATTACTAATGTCATAGAAATACAATTTTTCTGTGCAATGTTGTTTTTTTGTTGAATAGGAAAAATGATTTCTATTCAACAAAAAAAAGCACTTTAAAGTGCTTTTTCATTTATTATTATTCTGCTGATTCCTCTGTTTCTGGAGCTTCATAAGCCTCTAATATAGCTTTTTGAATTTTCTCTCTAGTTTCAGCATTGATTGGATGAGCTATATCTTTGAATTCTCCGTTTGGAGTTTTTCTACTTGGCATAGCTATAAATAATCCATTTTGACTTTCGATAACTTTGATATCATGAATAACAAATTCGTTATCGAATGTTACAGAAGCAACAGCTTTCATTCTGTTCTCTGAATTTACTTTTCTTAAACGTACATCTGTGATTTGCATTTTGTAGTGCACCTACCTTCCTTAAGTTTTAAAAATATTTCGTACATATATTTACTCTTATGTACAATTATATTATTCTCCACAAAAAATTTTTTTCCTTCTTTTTTTTACATTTTTTTTATTTTTTAATTGTAACCTTTTTATCACAAAAAAATATAATTAAATTATAAGGCAAAAAATGTAATATATATCTTCTCAGGATGGGTACACAGAACTATAACATTTATCTTCTATTTCATTTGTAAATTTCTTCAAAAGTATTGAATTTTTAGTCATATAATTATATAATTCGTTTTAGAATTTTATTCTTTAAATAAATACATACAAAAGGGAGTGCGTTTAATGCCTAATATTGAGAATTTAAAAAAATATAAAAATATTCATATGATTGGAATTGGTGGCGTAAGTATGAGTGGAATTGCAGAAATCCTTTATAACTGGAATTTTCATGTCACTGGTTCTGATTGGGCAGATTCTGAAGTTGTACAGACTTTAATCAAAAAAGGAATTCATGTTACAATTGGACATAATTTAAAAGATGTTCAAAATGCAGATATTGTAGTATATTCTGCTGCTATTAAACAAGATGATCCTGAAATGTTAGAAGCCAAAAAACTAGGAATTCCTACTATTGAGAGGGCTGATTTTCTAGGTGATATTACAAGATGTTTCAAAGATACTATCTGTATTTCTGGAACACATGGAAAAACAACCACAACTTCTATGGTTTCTCTTTGTTTTATTAAAGCTTTAACAGATCCTAGTATTCAAGTTGGTGCTTATTTAAAACAATTAGATGGAAATTATAGAGTTGGTAATAGTGAACACTTTATTATTGAAGCCTGTGAATATGTAGAAAGTTTTTTAAAATTTAGTCCTAAAGCTGAAATTGTACTAAATATTGACAATGACCACTTAGATTATTTTAAAACTTTTGATAATATTAAAAAATCTTTTATAAAATATGTAAAATTATTACCTGATGATGGTGTTTTAGTAATTAATGGTGATGATGAAAATTGTTTAGAACTTTCTAATTATACTAATGCCAGTGTTCTTACATATGGAATTGCAAATCAAAATGTAGATATCTATGCTAAAAATATTGAATTTAATGATGACGGTTTTGCTAAATTTGATGTTTATTATCATAATAAATTTTGGGATACCTTTCAATTATCTGTCCCAGGCAAACATAATGTATCTAATGCTCTTGCTTGTATTGGCATTTGCATTAAATATTCAATTAACAAAGAAGTTATAAAATCTGCTCTTTTAGAATTTACAGGTGCTCATAGAAGATTTGAATATAAAGGAAAAATTCATGGTAAAGTAAGTGTTTATGATGATTATGGACATCATCCTACTGAAATCGTTGCTACTGCAAAGTCTCTAATGAACAAAAAATACCATCAATCTTGGGTAATTTTTCAACCTCATACATATAGTAGAACGAAAAATCTTTTAGATGATTTTGCAAATGCTTTATTGCATTTTGATAATGTTATTGTTTTAGATATTTATGCTGCTAGAGAAACAAATACTTATAATATTTCGTCTAAAGATTTAGTTTCTAAACTGCATTCTTTAGGTAAAGAGGCTTTATATATTCCAGATTTTAATGAATGTGTTGACTATATAAAGAAAAATGTTACAGAAAATGATATTGTTCTGACCCTAGGTGCTGGAACGGTTACCAATATAGGTCCGATGCTAATTCAAGAATGAGACAACTTGGGCCAGGTCATTTTTGTCTCATTTTAAAATGCTTTTACAAAAGACATTTTAAAAATGTAAATTTAAAAAAAATAGATAGTAAATAATAAAAATTTATGAAATGACGAATGTGAATGAAAAGCATATTAGAAAAAATTAAGGTATCTAATAGGAGAATCTCAAATCTTGCTTTGAGAGGTGCCTATTAGATACCTTTAGTTTTTCTTTATGCTGAAATGTTAGCCGAGGAATGGAATAAATTTTTATTATTTACTATCTATTTATATATGTTACTAAATTTGCTAAAATGTCCCAAACAAAAACGATTTTTAATGAGACAAAAATGACCTGGCCCAAGTTGTCTCTATTGAATTTCTTTTGATTGTTTTAACATTAAATCTCCAAATATTGCATATCCTTCTGTTGCTGAATTTACTAAAACATGCGTAACTGCTCCAATAAATTTTCCATTTTGAATAATAGGTGATCCACTCATGCCTTGAATAATTCCACCTGTTTTTTCTATTAATCGTTCATCTGTTATTTTTATCTCCATACTTTTATTGTTATAGTTATTTTCCTTATAAATTCTTGTTATTTCAATTTCATACTCTTCTACTTGTTGATTATCTAAACTACACAAAATTGTTGCTTTTCCTAATTCTATTTCATCTCTTAAAGCAACTTCCATCTCTTTTGATTTATCTATATTTAATCCAGATATATTACTAATCTTTCCATATATTCCAAATTCCGTATTTTTTGATATCTCCCCAATTGTTTCTTGTTCTTCTACGGTTCCTTGGATTTTTCCTGGATTTCCATCTTCTCCTTTTTTGATATCTAATACCTTTGCTGTAACAAATTCACCTGAAGCAATATTTAATAAGTGCCCTGTATCAATATCTGTTATCCCATGTCCTAAAGCCCCAAATTTTTGTGTTGATGGTTCATAAAATGTAACTGTTCCTACCCCTGCCGCACTATCTCGCACCCATAGCCCTAATTTATATTCTTCTTGTTCTGTTTTCACAGGTGTGATACTACATTCTTTTGTTTCTTCGTCATGAATATATTGTATCTCTAATTCTTTTCCGTTAGACATATTCACTTTTTCTATTAATTCATCTGTTGAATGAATCATATTATCGTTTATTTTTACGATTGTATCTCCTTCTTCTATTCCACTATTTTCATATGGTTTATATGTTTTATTATCTTTTCCTTCTATTTCGGACATTCCTACAACTAAAACACCACTTGTATATAACTTTACTCCTGCAATATTTCCCACTGGTATAACTGTTGTCTTTGGAAGAACAGATACATCTATATTTTTTATACAAAACTTATCAAACAAATTTACCGATAATTTTTCACTCCCTATTTTATTGATTGTTTTTTCTCCCGTGTTTGCTGAAACTGTTAGAATTTCATCTTCTGAATCTATTGTAATTCCAAAAAAAGTCTTTAAGGATATATTTTCTCCTTCAAATATAGTCATTTTATTTGGAATATAATGAAGTACTAATACATAAATATACAGAATAAATAAAAAAGCTAATACGATCATTTTCTTTAATATTTTTTTATACATAATTTCTCCTACTTTCGTTTATAATAGTATTAACTTTTTATTTTTTTATATACAAAAAAAGATAGAAAAAATTTTTCCATCTTTTTTACATGAATAATCTTTTATGTTCATCTTGATTTCTAAATACTTTATACATACTATATCGTTCTCTTCCTAATGCCGTATAATATATTTTGGCTAATTGCCCTTTTCCATCCATATATTCATATATATTATCTGTTCCTTGCACAGTTGTTTGCGATACATAACAATTATAGCATCCCAGTTCTCTTCTTGGATAATAATAATGTGTTTGCCTTGTTTCTGTATTCATGGCACCTTTTCTTTCAAAGTCTATGTTAAATACACCCATTTGTATATCTGTTCTTCCAACCAAATCGCTTTCTGTCGCTCTATGATAATATCCATCATTTGTTGTTATATAAATAGCATTTTCTGTTACAACTTCCTCATTTTTATTGTTGTTAATAACAGAATATCCATTATATACTTTTCCACCAATACTTAATCCTTGTAAGAAGCTTATTAAAGAAACATTATTTAGTATTCTTTCCCAATCTTCTTCTGCTAATTTAGGCATACTAAATTCATAACTTCCAGTACCATAATTATTGTAATTTGCTAAGGCTATTGACAAATTTCTCTCAATTACATAACGAATTACTGCTAGTCTATGTTGATTAAAATCAGACTGTGGTTCTTCTATAGATACGCCCCCATCATTAAAATTAAATATTCTATCATTATTACCAACGAAATTATAAATTACATTACCAAACTCATCTGTAAGTTCTGCTATTGGTTGACCATTCTCATCTCTTGCATCAGCAGAAGTTAAATTTCCAAGTCCATAGTCTCCTAATAATCTCTCTTTAAATTCTGCAGCTTCTCTATAATATCTGCAAGCCATATCATTATCACCCAGTTGGAAATTATACTGGTCATAGATTCTTTCTCCATTCATAAAAGTAAACCAACTTCCTGCCCCTGAGTTATAATCTTGATCCCAATAATATTTAGCCCCATTTATTTTTATATATGGATATTGTTTTCCTTGTTCCTGGTCTTCTACATATTCATATAATTGTGCCTCTGGTTCTATCAGCACACCTCTATAATATACATTTGATCCAGATATACTTACATCATCAATTAAATATCCTGCGTCATTTATATTTTTTCCATTTGCTGTTCCTTGTACCGTTATATAATTGTCCAACGAATATGTAATAACGACATCTATTCCTGCTTTTACATATCGACAACTATAAAATATATAAGGTTTTAATCCTGTAACCTCTTCTCCTGCTATATATTCTGAATTTGGATTTTCATCTAACCTTTGTGCTGTTTCTTCATCTAACGTATTTATAAATGGTGAATAAATATAAAAGCCATCATACATTGTAAATACCAAAGCTGGAACATATTCTTTTAAAACATCACTATTATATCCTGCCATGTTAAATGAGGTTGCTATTGATGTAAAAAAGCTATTAGCTGCTGCTTCTATATCTCTGATTTTTGAATTTACTAAGTCAGATGTACTACTATTAATTGTATTTAATTGAAAAGCTTTAATCGCATCATAAGTGGCATTATCTAATCTTGTATCATATGATATTTGTAACCTTAATGTTTCCAGTTGTGCACCGTGTATATGCTGAAAAAATTAAAGATATTGGTAACATTATTATAATAAAAACAACTGCCAAATATTGAATTTTCATAAACACATCTTTCCTTTGTATTTTTATTTTTTAATAGCCTGTAACTTTTAATTACAGGCTACTATCTTCTTCAAAAACTATCTTCCACTTCCATTTGCAGTTACATATCCAGCATGTTGTGCTGCGATTGCATAAGTATCATTTCCAGCTACTGTATAAAAGAAATTTTTTAATTGTTGTGATAAGGTCGTATTTGTATTTTTTACACTTGTAGAAAACATGTCCCCTTCTTTAAGTGTTAATACTCCACCATTTGAATCCATTGAATCCAATATTTGTGATGTATACATTGAGTAATAAACATTTTCACCTATTTTAGTATAGTTTGCTTGTGTTGTTTTCTTACCAGGGTTTTCATCTAATACTTTTACTTCCATTTCTATATCATATGCATTTCCTGTAGCGGCAAGTCTTTGTTCAAAAGCTGAATAATCATCCATTGTTACTTTTCCTGTTGTTCTGACATTATCCACATATTCTGTTGTTGCTGTTTGAGCAGTCATTGTTACGATATCATCTGTTCTATCAGACATCGCCATCAATGGAAAACCAAACATTAAAACGGCTGCTATAACAATTGCAAATATTGTTATAAATGTATCTCCCAAACTTGTCATTTTTCTCCCTCCTTATAATAACATTATTATATTGTACTATAAAATTATTGTAAATAATATGATATAACTCTCATTTTTAGTTCATTTGCATCTTGTGCATCTGCATTTTCTTCCTCGTCAACATCTTCTCCAGCATCTTCTCTAGCATCTGATGGATAATATACTCCAAATCTTTCTAAAAATTGGTTACCGTCTACTAATATTGTATCACAAATTCCTCTAGTATTCAAGTCTATTCTCGTATTTCCAGAACCTAAAGAATCCTCAAAAGTTCCAAAGTCAATATCATTTCCATCTGCATCTTTTAATTCTGCATTAGAACCATATAATAATGCCATTATAAAATTATCTGCTTGCCTTTCATTTCCTAATATTTCTTCTGTCAAATCTATATAGTTTACAGATGTTTGAACGCCATTTTGTGTTCTTGTATATAACTCTATTGGTGAGCCATCAGTATCATAAAAATAAATTTTATAATATTCTTTATATGCTCTATAAATTGTTGGTATAATTGTTTCTTTTCCAACAATTCTTTCTGTTGTTCCTAAATCTTGAACATATTGTGTACTAAATTCTCTATCTACATAACTTAATACAATCTCTGCTGTTTGTTTAGCTTGAGAAAAGGATGACATACCAATTCCCAATGCGAATACAAAAACTAGAACAGCTGTTGCCATTTTTAAAGCTTCAATTGCATTTTCCATAATATATCATCCTTTCCTAATACTAATTATTTTAGTTTTCTACAATTTCTATTGTTTGAACTAAACCAGCTTCTCCTCCATCTGTTCCCATAACACATCTAACAGTATATGTTCCACCTGTGTTAATTGTGTCATTAAGGTCATCTGGTAATTGTACATCACCATCATCTAAGTTAGAAGGTCCATCAATAGAAACTTGTCTATCTGTTGAATCTTGTGTAATATTGTTTGATAATACAGCTTGATAGATAGATCTTACTGTTGTTCCTCTTACTGAACCACCTTCATATTGTGTGAATTTTTGGTTGAAACTGTTTAGTTCCACCTCACTCATAGCATTGTCATTTACAACTCCTGATGCTTGGTTGTAAATTAAAATTCCTAATGAAATAATTAAGATTGCAAGTAATATAGCACCTGCGATGATTAATGCTTTTGATGCATTCTCCATAATAAATTCCTCCTTTTATTATTTAATTATATATAATTTTTACTAAATTTTTATATTTAGTAACTTTAATAACTTAAATTTTACGTAGCTATTTGTTCAAAAAACAGATAGCTAACCAATTTAGTTTTATCATGATGTTCTACCTTTGTACATTTAAATCGTACTTGATTATAATATTGCATAAAGGTATCTGCTCCACTATTATATATTTCTTCCATACTATGAATTGTATCGTCATCTGTAAAATGAATATCTATTCTAACAGAATTCGTTCCATTGTCTATATATAATCCGTCATCGCCTTTTTGAACTTCATTTCTGATATTTTCATCTGTTGCTTTATTGATTAATGTTGCTAAGTCTGTTCCATATATTTCTTTGCCTTCATAGCTTTCATATTGAACATTCCTTACTTTTGCTTCATTAGATATTGCTTTATAATTTAAATACATATAGGAAATTGTTGCAACAATTATCAATACAATTACTAAAAAAATAATTATCTTTTTCATTTTTCACCTTTTAATTTTCTATCTTTCTGTACATATAACTCTATAAACTCTTCTTGTGGCATCACTAATTTCCACACGTACTGTATAATTTTTTAATCCTGTTACAGCATCAATATTGTTTACTTCGTTTAAGATTAACTCATTATATCTTTCACTTACATCTTCTTCGCTTGTTCCAAATCCAAATTCTATAGAGGTTCCATTTAATAAAACAGCTATATAGTTATTATTCCCATTAGGAACTTGTTTGGCAAATTGATAATATTTATTATTTTCTGTAGCTAAATTTGCCATTGTAATAATATCGTGTATGGTTACATTATCTCTAGCTTGATATGCGGTAAATTGACTATTAAATTCCTCTATTTGACTTGTCTCTATATTATCATGTATTTGAGCAGAAGTTCCACCAAATTGTGTAAACAAGTATACACCTAACGAAATAATCATAATTCCTATTAAAATTCCTGCTGCCATTAATAATGCGTTTGATGCATTTTCCATATTAAACTCCTCTTCCTGTACATTCAAATTCCATTCTGATAATTCTTCCCGTATTTCTATCATTTTCTGTTCCAATACAATCAAATTCTATCCTTTTGAATTGTACATATTCGTAATAATATAAAGCATCTTCATATACATCTGCTAAACTAACTCCATATGAGGATAGATCTCTAGGTAAAATTCTTTCTGCATCAAATTCTTCTTCATCACTCATAAGTTCAATATTAGAGATTTCGGCTGCAAGTTGGCTGGCATATTGAGATTGATAGCGATCTTCAATTTCTCTAATTCTACCTGTTGAAATTCCTCCAGTAACGGAAGATGGTCTACCAACAATCTGTTGAATTGTATCTTCATTATATTCCTCTTGCTCTACCAATCTATTAACGCCATCATAAGCTAACCTACTATTATATCCCCTCATATAGATAGTAATTCCCATTTCTGTAAATCCATCGCCTATATTCCTATTATTATAATCTACAATTCTATTCATAAGTGATACCATATCACTTCCTCTAACTTTATTTCGGTTATAAGAAAGATATAAATTATTAAATTCTGTTATTTGGGCATCTAGTGTAGATTGATTTGATCGATTCTGATAATCTGTCAAACTTGTCATCATCAACATAAATGCACCAATTACAATAATAGCAATTAATACACTCGCAGCTATTAATAAAGCTTTTGATGCATTTTCCATCTGTCTTCCTCCTTCTTCATTGTTTGCAAAGATTAACGTTTACATAGTCTGTGCTGTCATAGTCGTAAATGAACTTGACATACTTGTCAAACCAATAAATACTAATGGAATAATTAAATACCCTACAAACATACATACCATTGGTGCAAATCCTATTGCCTTTCCAATCATTCCTTTTCTTTTAATTAATCTATCATTTGATTCTTTACGTTTTTCTTGATAATAATCTCTTTCTGATTCCAATTCATCAAATGCATCTCTTATTGGTATTTTTTCTACTGCTGCTTGTAAACTTTCAACAATTCTAACTAGTGGCATATAGCTAATATTTTCTTTCATTTCTTCTAGTGCTTCCCAAGCACCTGCCTCATAGTTATTAACACATCTAGAAATTGGTTCCTTAAAGATATTGGCATATCTTTCTAACCATTCTAATATAATTTCAACATTTACCCTTTCAATTCTCATTAACATTAATATAATTGTTTGGAATTGCATTACTTCATCTTCCATCTCAATTTGTCTCATTTTTGCTTGGAACATAAGCATCCAAATTGGTGCCATATATCCTATAATTGCAAATACGAAAGATAGTAACACCTCAAACCATTTCATATATTCACTGTTAACAATTTGTATTTTATCATATATTCTTTCTGCCGCCAGTTCAATTTCATCTTCATCTGATTCCTCATAATAATCTGCTCTTTCGACAGCAATTTCTACTTGTTGTAATGTTGTGTCTAGCTTTCCTCTAAACTGATCAATGATTTCATTATCTTGCCTTGTTATTTCCATTGCATTTTCTTTATCTTTTTCTGTCATTTCTCCGCAAAATATCATACGTCGTTGTCGGTTCTGTATATACATAATCAATTGCTAGTTGATGTAGATATACAAAAATAATTAAGGAAACTATACAAGTTGTTATTGCCAGCGTTAATCGATTGATATATAACCACTCCATCTTTAAATGTGAAGCAGCATCTTTCAACAATTGTTGAACTTTTCTATATTCTTTTGTTCCATCTTTTGGTATGAACATGTCCACAATTTTCTTAATGAATTTCTTTTTATATAATTTAGCTTGCCATGGATTTTCTGTATTTTTTGTATTCATACCTGTTGAACCATTATCTTTCAATCTTCTAACTAAAATATAAGATATAAATGTTAGTATTAGTATTAAGATTTGTACAATCATTCCTGGTTTTCCATTATACCAACTTTCTGTAAATGAAAAGTTATCAATTGACCAACTTTTTAATGGTTCTAATAATAGCACTGGTGCTATTGATATGAAAGATAAACTCTGAAATACATAGTTTAATTTATCTCTCTTTAAAATTTCCAATTGCATTTCTTTTGTAATATTATTAATATTTTTTAAATATAATGATGCGCCATTTACTTTCCTATCACCAAATTCTTTTGTTAGATATGAAATACCGGCAAATTCTTTTAAGAATACGTTTGGTGCAATATCATAATATTTTTCAAGTTCCATTTCTGGGTCATCTGAAATTAGGATTTCATAGATTTTTTCTCCCTGCCTAGATATGTCCATTTCATCATCTTGAGAAACTTGATAAATTGCTTCTTCAACCATATTAAATTCATGATATGCATGTCGGATTTCTGAAAAGAAATCTAATTGTTCTTTTAATAAATTGGTATCTTTTTTATCAATAGAACCATCAATTAATGTATCCACCATAAATAATTCAAATATTAATAAAATTGTCATTAACAAAAAATTACTACTTGTTATTAATATTGTTAATATTGCTGTTGGAATTACTATTGCAAGTGCCTTTGTTAATATTCTTGCTGAATCTTTCCTAGTGTTGTACTCATCGTCTATATTAATAATTTCTAATCTTCTTCTTAACTTTAATATATATCGTTTTAAAAATGGGATTCTAGCATATGTAATATATAATCTTTGATATAGAACTTCTGTTGAAAAAGTATTTTCTTTTGTTCCTTGTTGTAATTTTCTAATTTGCTTATATTCAGATTTTTGCATTTTCTTTGATAATATATAATATATTAATATAATTACCACTAATATTGCTACTGAACCACCCATTATGTAAAATATGATTTGATTAGACACTTAAAATAGCACCTCCTTTTCTATTTTTTATATTTCACTTTTCCTTGGTCTTCCTCTTCTTTCCTCTGTTGCTGTTACTCTACTTCTTTGTGCTGTTTGTCTTTTCTTTTCTCCCCAATTTCTTTCAATAAAGTTGTCAAATCCTTCAATGTCTGATTCATCCATATTGTTTCTCATTTCTTTTATGTTTTGATCTGTAATTGGGTTTGTCATAACATATTCACCGTCAATATTTTCTAATATATTTCTGTAAATATATAATTTTTTGTCTGTTGATTTTGTAAAATAATGTGTTGCGTTATCAAAAAACTTGTCAAATTTTCCTTCTAATGTTTTTTCATTTCTATGGTCAAATGTATATTCATTTTTATCTTCTACTGGGATACATTCTGTTACTCTTTCAATATATCTTCTTCCTCTAAAGTCTTTTACTAAGTGAATATCAAAGTTTAATACTTGTACAACTTGCTCTTCTGCTGTTTTTTCATCTTTGAATACACCTGCTCTTAACATTGAGTTTCTTAATGCTGTTACTAAGTCTGGGAATGTTTTTGCGTGGTGTGTAAACAATGTGAATTTTGATGCAACCTGTGCTGATTGAATCATCCAAGATGCTACGGGGTCAGTTGCAACCTCACCGATGATGTTAACAGAACCATCTGTCTTTTTCTGAACGTCCAAACAGTCTTGTCCAGAAATTGTTTCTGTTTCCCTCATTGACAAAATGTTTCTTGTTGGATAAATTTTTCTTAAGTGTAACTCGAACGCTGTCTCTGTGATACGAAGGTTCATGGTTTCATAAATATTTTCAATCATAGCCATAAGCATAGTCGTCTTTCCGGCAACCTTGTTCACCAGTAAGTGATATAATTCTGGCTCCTTTTACTAAATATTTTAATAAATCAATCGCTTCTTCTTTTCCTGGTCCATGTACGATTTGTTCTAGTGCTGCTCTCTTAACATCGAATTTTCTTACGAAAAATGCCCATGTTTCTGACATTGATGGTCTTACAACAACAACACGTGAACCATCTTTCATTTCGTTGATTTTATAACCATTTGTATCTGATAATTGTCCTGGATTATTATATTTATAAATATTTTGACATACTCTTTTTAGTTCTGCTTCTGTACCAAATGATAGAAAGGCTAAACGAATAGATTTACCTCTAAACATAATCCAAATACTATCACAAGCTCTTGGTACTTTATGTTCTGCAATTTGGCTTAAATAATCTCCATCTGTTTGTGCTACTTGGCTTAAAAAGCTTTCTGGTAATCCTGATACACCACCAGAAACACCATCAATATTCATATCTCTTATTTCATCTATTGAACTATATCCTTTATAATATTGATATATTCTTTGTACTACAATAGATAATTTGTCTGAGAATGATAAAGTAATATTTTCTTTTTCATAGATATCATTAATTTCTTGTTCTGTAATAACATAAGAAGGTTTTGCTTCTCCTTCAACATATTTTAATACATCCAAATTATATTTCTTTATCATTTCTGTTAAGGCTTCATATCCAAATTCTTTTTTGAATATATAAATTAATATATCAAATTTATCTTGTGCAGTTAATAAAGATGGTATATCAAAAGGTATTGCTTTAGATATATTTGTTTCGTCTACGCCATATTCTTGTGCCAATAAATCATATATTAATTCCTTAACATATTTTTTATCATTAACGTCACCATATGTACATCCTTTTAACGCCTTTTTTAATTCATATTTTTTATTTTTTCTTCTTTTTAACTCTTCTTCTGAAAGACCTATATCATATAAGTTGACTTTTGTTATCTCATCTAATCTTTTCTTGATAAAAGCTTTCATTACATCTAATGTATAAGTTTTATCATCTATATTAATTGTTTCTTCTACCTGCTCATTCTGTTTCTTTTTTAAGAAATAGTAGATCGCAAATACTGCAATTCCCAAAACAACTAAAATTAGTATTATGTTTGTTATTGTCATTATAAGGTCTCCTTTCTTTTACATTTTCATTTGCAAATCTTGTAATCTATAAACTATATTTTCAGAAGCTCTTTTGACCTCTTCTATAAAAAATGCATTTCTGTCTTCTGGATCTAAGTTTCTTCTAAATCGTAAAAACAAATCTGGTACACCTGCTTCTTCTGCTGCTTCAAAAAATAATGTATTATATGGTATTGTTAATACTTGATTTTTCTCTCCTAAATATCTTGATATGTTTTTTGCATTATATTTTGAATATTTATCATATCTTCCTATTAATATTAGTGATTTCTTAGAATTAATGATTTGATTTTTTTCTCTTAATTCTATAAATTTATTGATGCTTTTTAGTCTTTGTGACATATTGATAATTACAATATCTGAATCATATATAATCGTCTTTTTGGATTCTTCATCTACATTTTCATCTAAGTCTACAAATACCAAATCATAATACTGATTAGCTGCTTTTACTATATTAGGATACATTGTTTCAATTACTGTTCCATCAGAAGGTGGTGTTTCGCAACCAAGTAATATTTCAAATCTATCTTTAAAAACAACTTTTGTATAATTTGTAACAACATCTGGTGTTATTTTATTACTTCTAATAACTCTTGCTAATCCTTCAACACCATTCTCTATTTCCAAACTTGCATTTGGTCCAAATATCCCTAGATTTTTTTTCTTTTTCTTTTTATCTTCCCAAAAACATTTTTTAAAAGCATCTTCTTTATTGGTAGTGGATATAACTAATATTCTATAATTATGTTCGATTGCCATATAGGTAGCAATTGCCGCTATTGACATTGTCTTTCCTGTCTCTTCTTGGCTAGTATTATAAAATGTTACAATTGACATAATTTATACGCCTCTTTCTATGATTTTAATTGCTCTTCTAATCTGATTTTCACTTGTATCACCTAAAATCTCTCCTACAATATATACCAAACTATCTTTGTATTGTGTACTTAATTTCTTGAATTTTATTTTGGCAACTCTTTGATTTTCTGCCAACACTGACCAATCTCCATTTTCAATTGGAAAATAGATTCTATATTCATTCCACATAATTTTATATCCTAATGACAAAAAGTTTAAATAATCATCTTCTTCTTTTAAAACTTCTTTAGCGTATAATATTTTGGTCAATCCTATAGGAGATTTTAAATTGCTTAATATTTCCAATCCTCTTTTTAGTGAATACAAGTCAAATGATGTAACAAAGTAATTTTTAGGATTAACTGTCAATTCAAAATTCATCATTGCATCTGCATTGTCTACATCAAGCAACATAATATCATAAGGTAACTCCTCTTTTTCAGCAATTCCCAAATATTCCTTTATCTTTTTTTCGTTTTCAAAACCTACGGCAACATCTATATCTTCAAAATCTGTAATGTATGTAACTGTAGGATTTATAACTGGTACAACATATTTAGCTTTTTGCATTATTGTTGAATCTACTACAATTACTTTTTTATTCATTGTTGTTAAAATTTTAGCGACATTAAGTATTAGATCTGTCTTGTCATACATCCCTATAAATCCTATCTTTTTCATACTGATTTCCTTTCTTTAATTTGTTGTGTTACTGCTACTGCTTGTTGTATTTGTTGTAGAAGCTGCAGCTGCTGCATCTGCTGATAAACCTTCTAAGTATTCTTGTCTTGTTGTTATAGAATTTGTAACACTTTCTTCCATAGCTTCTTCTAAATTATCTTGTGCATCTTCATTTGTAACTGCTGGATTGATTACATCATTTCTTTGTGTTGCATTATATCTGTTCCATAAAGCATTTCTTGCTTCTTCTAAGATATTTGGATTTGAATTGATTAATTCCATTACCTCTTGATTTACTGGATATGTTGGTGTTGATGCTTCTTGTAATCCAGGTTCTGTATATTTGTTTACATATAGTTTTGCTCCTACTACCTTAGCGGCATCAACAATTGCATTACTAATCATATTGATTTCATCTTCACTTAATTCTATTGATATTGTATCTGTTGAATCAACACCAGAAATCCTTGGGATTTCTACTTTCTTTTTCGCCACAACAATATAATCTGCTCCACTAGGTAATAATAACCTAACATCAACATAGTCACCATTTTGTAAATCTGCTGGTAATATAAACATATTAAATTCTTGTTTTCTTACGTCATTTCCTACAACAGTTTCATCTATATATAACATCTCTTTAGACAAAACGGTTCCTCTTGTCATTGTTATTTTAGCAATCATACTTCCAGCTTCCCCTTCTGGTAAATCTGAAGGTGTAAGATAATCTGTTGGTGCATTATCTCTTACTACTTCTGTTTGTGTAAAATCTTCTTCAGTTACTTCTTCTCCTGATTCTACGTTTCTATTTAATGTATATACCGCAACATATGACGCTTGTTCTTCTTGTTCCTCTCTTTTCATGTTTGTTAATTGTAATATTAAAAATGCTATTATTGCACCTGTTATAATTAACATTAATAACATTCCTAATAAAAATGAATTTCTTGCTTTTCTTTGCATTGGATTTGTTGCCATTACAAATTCCTCCCTTTATCTTTATTTTTGTATATATTTTTACAAATTTCTATCTATTTTATTTTAACGCATTCACTTCATAAAATCAATGAAATTTATTCGTGTCATTAAAAATTAATATCTCTGTAATATTTCTGTAATATTACAAAACGTATCTTTCTAATGCTTTTGCTACTCCGTTATTATTATTACTCTCTGTAACATATTGTGCTACATTAATTATATCAGGAACACTACCTTTCATAGCAATTCCCAGTCCTGCATTTTCTATCATTTTTTTGTCATTTATATTGTCTCCTATTGCAATTACTTCTTCTGAACTTATATTTAATTTTTTCATCAAAAATTCTATGGCATTCCATTTATCAACATCACTTGCTGAAATTTCTGTATAAAAGTATTCTACCGGTATTTCTTCTGTTCCTTGTTGTATTACCTTTCTAGACATATGTGAAATTTCTAATATATCTATCCCGTTTATTTCCTTTATTTTTTTTACGATTGAATTAAAGATAGTGCTACTTTCATCGCAAATTGTTATTTTTAAAAATTTTTCTTCATTCATATTTTTTACATATTCATACACATTTTCGACAATACTAATATTGGTTTTTTTATCTTCTTCTTTTTTTAAGTTTTCTTTATAATAATATAGTACATTAAATTTTAAATTTGGCGTTAAGATCGTTTTGTCTGTATACACATTATATGCAATACTATTTTCTTCACATATTTTGATGATTTCTAGTACTTTTTCTTTTTTCATATAATTTTTGTATATGGTTTCATCGTGGTGCATATCATATACTAATGCTCCATTTCCTGCTATAAAGTACTCTTCACTTTGAATTTCTTTCGCAATGCTTTTTATTGCATCTATCGGTCTTCCCGAGGCCAATACAATATGTGTACCTTTGCTAATACATTTTTTTATAGTATCTTTTGTTTGTGTTGTTATTTCTCCATAACTATTCAGCATTGTCCCATCTAAATCTACTACTACTAATTTATACATATTTATACATAATTCCTCCTTTGTTTTACATCTTATTATACATTTATTTTTTTTTCGATGTCAATAGCTAATTTTTTTATTTTATATCCTCCACAATTATTGTCACAGTATGTAAAGTGTTGGGATAGCGAAAAATATAATATATATACCTTCCCGAGATTTTTATACTGAACTATGACTAATTATTTGCAAAAATTTCCTGTTTATTTTTTTCAATATTGTAAATCCTAGTTATTAGAAAAAGCAATCGTTTTTTCTAATAAAGTATATATACTGGAGGTGAATAAACAATGGCAAACAACAGTAATAAAAAATTAGTTCCAGAAGCAATGAGCGCTTTAGATAAATTCAAATATGAAGTAGCTAGTGAAGTTGGTGTTAATTTAAAAGATGGATACAATGGTGACATCTCAGCTAAAGATGCTGGTAAAATAGGTGGTAACATGGTTAGAAAAATGATACAACAAGCTGAACAACAAATGAAATAGTTGTTTTTACACCTTAAATAGCACTAATTATGCTTAAGGCAGAAAGTTAAATTTTGTTTTTATTTATTTTATTTTTAAAATACATAAAGGCAGGATTTGATTTCCTGCCTTTTTTATGGTATAGAAAAAATCGCTTTTCCTATAATATCAACCTTATATACAAATTGTTCTTATGCTTCTGGTTCTACTAGTCCATAATTTTTACCATCTTTTAATTTATGTATAACATTTACTTTTCCTGTTTCGACATTGATAAATGTTAAGAAATTATGTGTTGGTTTTTCTTGTAATTTAAGTACAGCATCTTCTGGTAACATTGGTTTTATTTCATAGTATGAAGTTTTTATAATTTCGTTTGTAATATCAGCCTCCTTGTTATCTGATACTTCCATTGTTTTTATACTGCCTTCTCTTAACATTTTTTCTTTTTTTGTTTTTACTTTTCTAATTTGACCTTCTAATATATCTATATCTTTGTCAATAGATGCATACATATCTTTATCTTCTGTTACTGCTCTATATTTTTCTCCTCCTGCTAGTACACATATTTCTGCTATTTGTTCATTTTTTTCTGTTCTTAAAGTAACATCTGCTTCTGCATCTTCAAAATATTTATCAATTCTGTCTAATTTTTTTTCAACATAATCGTTTATTGCTTCTGTTATCTTTAGTTCCTTTCCTATTATTTTTATTTTCATAAAAATCGCTCCCTTCTTCTTTACATAGTTATACTATATGATTATTATATATGTTATTCTATTTTTTTTCAACCTATTTTTAAGTTTTTTCGATTCATAATTTGTATGTGTCATTATTTTTATTAAATAATCTTCCTTTTAAAACTATTAAATCCCTTAGACACAAAATGAAAGTATATTATAAAGATTATAATATACTTTCACTTTGTGTTACGAAATAAAAAATTACATACCATTTCCTATTCAACAAGAAAAAATCTCTTCTAGTTTATATTCTTTTTCTAATTTTTCATTAAAGTAAATTTTAGAAATCAATTTAAATTCTGCTAATGATTCATTTTTTAAATTGAAAGAAAAAACTTTTTTAGCTGGTGCTGATATCGTATATTTTATTGCATTTCTTGTACTTTCAGACATAAAAATAGAAGATTTATCTTGTCTACTACATGCTTCACATTTAAATCCATTATCTCTAATACTAAAATGATTTAAATTTTCTTTTTCTTTACAATTAACACATGCTGTAATTCTCGGAGTGAATCCTAACAAACTTAATAATCTTAATTTAAATATACTAACAATAAATTCTTTATCTTTTTCTGTTTCTGCTATCATATATAATGCATTTAAATATAATTGAAGTATTTTATAACAATTTTCATTTTCATCTGTTACATCTAATATAATTTTATTCAAATGTATTGCATATTTTAATTTTTCTAAGTCTGTTCTTATTTTGTAAAACATTTCAATCGTTTCACAAGAATTTATATGATATGTACTTGTCCCTTGATAAACTAAATATTCTCCAAAGCAAAAAAGTTGTGTGCCAGCTAAAAGCGCACTTTTAGGTCTTCTTGCTCCTTTAGCTGCACATGCTATTTTTCCAAAGTTTGGTGTTAATAGGGTAAGCATTTTATCATAATCCCCCATATTGTTTTCTGATAATACTATTCCTTTTACTTTTATCGTTGCCATATCTTTTTCCTCTAAATTTTTTTGTTATTTTCTCCTTTTTCAAAAAGTTGATTTTCAAAGTTTGCTCTATTTTTATCCATCTTTTCTTCTAAATCTTCTATCTGTTTTAATTCCAGATACATATTAATATCTCCTGTATTTTTAAATGCCTCCCATGCTATCTTTTTTATCATAAGCTATCATCTCCATTTTCAAGTTTACTATTATCTTTTGCAAATTTCATTTTATTATTCACGATTTCTATTGCAACTTGAATTTATTCACTATAGATTGATTATCTATCCAATCTTCCTTTACTTTTACCCAAGTTTTTAAATTAATTTTTATTCCGAAGTTTTCTTCCATATCTATTCTTGCTAATCTCCCAATTCGTTTTAGCATTTCTCCGTTTTTTCCGATAATGATTCCTTTATGTGATTCTTTTAAACAATAAATAGTGGCTTCTATATCATAAATTTCTTCATTGTTCTTATTTTTTCTTAATTTCATTTTTTCAATTTCAACATATATTCCATGTGGTACTTCATCTTGTAAAAGCTTTAATGCTTTTTCTCTTATTGTTTCTTCAGCTAATTGTCTCATAGTTTGATCTGTATATTCCTCTATATCATAATATGCTGGCCCCTCTTTTAAGTTCTTTTCTATTTCATCTAATATGCATTCTCTATATTTTACATTTGTTGCAGATATGGGAATAACTGCTTCAAAATTATATTCTTTACTATATATCTCTATTAGATGTAATAAATTTTCTCTTTTTATTAAATCAATTTTATTAATAATTAAAATTGTTTTTCTCTTACTTTGTTTTAATTTTTCTAATATTAGTCTATCTCCCTTTCCAATATCTTCACTTGTTGCCTCTATTAAAAATAATATAATATCTGCATCTGGAATACTTCCAAATGAGGTTTCATTCATAGTTTCGTTTAATTTGTGTTTTGGCTTATGAATTCCTGGTGTATCTGTAAATATAATTTGTGAATTCGGTCTATTAACAATTCCCTTAATTGCTGTTCTTGTTGTTTGTACTTTATTAGCAATCGCTGAAACCTTTTCTCCTACCAATAAATTCAATAATGTTGATTTTCCTACATTTGTTCTGCCTATCAATGTTACAAATCCTGATTTAAATTCTGTCATATTTTTTACCATTCCTTTTTTGATTATTTTTATACCCCTATTATACACCATTTCTTTGCTAAATTTGTAGAATTTGTGAAAATTTATTTAATTTTTTTATTAGGGACGTGTCAAATCGTTCCAAAATGAAACCAAAAGGGACAGACCTCTTTAAAAATTTTAAGGTCCGTCCCTTTTGGTTTCATTTTGGAACGATTTGACACGTCCCCAACTAAGCATAAGCTTGATGACGTTTTCTAAAGTTAAGTAGATTTGTAATTTCATTTTCACCTTTAATTGTCTTTTTCGTTTTCTTGGCTCTTTCTTGTTCAAGTTCTCTTTTTTGTTTTTCAGCCATTGATTGACAAATTGCTTTTTGATATGTGAAATGTGTATCTTGTGCAATTTTGTTCCAATTATACTCATTTCTTACTTTATTTTTTGCTTTTTTCGTAATATCTGCACAAAGTTTGTGATCATATAATAATTCTAGAATAGAATCTGCAATTGAATTTGGATTTCCACAATATGCTTTCATTCCATTTTCTCTATGTTGAACAATTTCATTTAATCCACCTATATCAGATACAACAACTGGATTTTCTGATAACATGGCTTCTAATGCTACAATTCCAAATGGTTCATAGGTACTTGGAAATACTGCTATATCTGCTGCTTTATACATTCTTTGTACATCTTTTCCTCCTAGATAACCTGCAAAATATACTTTGTTAGAAATTCCCATAGCATTTACTTGTGCTTGTAATTCTTCTAACATACCACCTCTTCCGCAAATTACCAATTTTGAATCATGATATCCATTTAATATCTTTGGCATTGCACTGATTAAATGTTGAATTCCTTTCTCATATACCAATCTTCCCATAAATAAGATAATTTTTTCATTATCCATAGCAAATCTTCTTCTAAAGTTGTAGTCTCTTTCTATTCCATTAAATAGATTTAAGTTTACACCATTTGGTACTACATTAATTTTTTCATAAGGTAATCCAAACAATCTTTGTAACTCATTTTTCATATAATTACTATTGACAATAACTTCCGAAGCTTCATATGTTAACATCCATTCTGTATCATTAATATATCTTTGTGTTTCATCGTGAATTCCACTATTTCTACCAGATTCTGTTGCATGAATTGTTGCAACTATTGGTATATTATATGAATTTTTTAATGTCTTTGCTGCATATGCCACTAACCAATCATGTGCATGGATAACATCAAAATTTCCTTGTTCTGCTATAATTTCATTTGCTTTTGCAATTAAATTGAAGTTTAATTGCATAATCCAATCAATAAAATTATTTGGATTAATCATATAATTATCTACCCTATATACTTTTATACCTTTATCATTTTCAAAATATGGTGCATCTCCATCTTTATATGTAACTACAGTTACATCATGACCATCTTTTATTAATGTCCTTGATAAATCATATACAACTCTTGCAATTCCTCCTACCACTCTTGGTGGATATTCCCATGTTAACATCAATATCTTCATTGATATACTCCCTTTCATTTTTAATTTTCTTTCGTTTATGACAAATTAACACATTTTAGTATATTTTATACATATTTTTTTAAAATGTAAATGGTTTTTTCAAAATATTTTAAATATTTTTTTTCAAATCTGTTACAGTTCAGCAAAAAAGAACCAAGCTATTCACTTGATTCTTTTCTCTTTCTTATTATGACTCTACTGGATAAACACTAACTTGTTTTTTATCTCTACCTTTTCTTTCAAATTTAACTGTTCCATCTACTAATGCATA
>CALXJS010000019.1 GCA_944388685.1 uncultured Clostridia bacterium
AAAAGAGCCGACATTAACAAGATATACTGTTTGCACATTAGGATTTTCACAAACTTTAAATATAGAAAAAGCAAAAGCAAAATTGGGTTATAAACCAAAAACAACTTTAAAAGAAGGAATAAATGCTTATGGAAAATGGTGGAAAGAAAATAAAAAAAATTAGTTTATTTGAATGTGGTTATTGTGTAAATAATATGAAACTAATTTTAAAAAAACATAAAAAAGAGATAATAAAATTTCCAGCATTATGTGTGTTAGTAGAACATAAAGAATATGGAAATATATTATTTGATACAGGTTATTCTAAATTAATTTATGAAAATGGAGTCATATCTAAAATATATAATTTGTGTAATAAAACTTATTTTAAAGAAGAAGATTCGATATTAAATAAAATCAAAGATAAAAAAATAGATAAAATAATTATTTCACATGCTCATCCAGACCACATAGGTGCATTAAAATATTTTAACGACTACGAATTAATTACTAGTAGGGAAGTATTTTATGATATTATACATCCAAAGCTTAAAAATTTAGTTTTTAAAAATATGGTGCCCCAAAAATTTTCTAAAGTAAAAATTTTGGATGAAAAAATAGTAGATAATTTATTAAGTAATTATTTTGATCAGGTCTATGATGTGTTAGGAGATAAAAGTATATTAGGAATAAAATTAAGTGGACATAGTGACGGTCAAATAGGAATATATTTACCAGAGTATAAATTATTATTTTCAGCTGATAGTAGTTGGGGGAGTACTTTTAATAAGGAAATTAAAAATATGAAAATAATACCAAGATTTATACAAAACAATTTTAAGAAATATCTTCAAAATATTATAAGGCTTGAAAAATTAAAACAGGAACATAAAGAAATAAAGATTATATATTCTCATGAAAAACAAGAGGAGAAGGTATATGAGTAATAAATTTAGAATTTATATGTATTATTTAAAGTACAAACATCAAAAATTTTATGATAAAGAAAAATTAATAAAGTATCAAAATAAAAAAATAAAAAAACAGTTGAATTTTATAAAGAAATACTCAAGATTTTATAATAAGTATACAAGCAATAAATTGGAAGAATTTCCAATAATGGACAAGAAAACCATGATGGATAATTTTGACAAGCTAAATACAATTGGAATAAAAAGGGAAGAAGCTTTAGAATTTGCAATTAACTCTGAAAAAAAGAGAGAATTTAAGAGTAAGTTAGATGGAATAACTGTAGGATTAAGTTCGGGAACATCTGATACTAGAGGAATATTTTTAGTTTCTGATAAAGAAAAAGATAAGTGGGCAGGATATATTTTAGCTAAATATTTAGGAAATGATTTATACAAGAGTAGTAAAATCGCATTTTTTATGAGAGCAGATAGCAATTTATATGAAAGTTTAAATTCAAAACAAGTAATGTTTAAATTTTTTGACATATTTAAACCAATGAAACAAAACCTTAAAAGTTTAGAACAATTTAATCCCAATATTTTAGTGGGTCAACCTTCTGTGTTAATAGAAATAGCAAAAAATAAAATTGATATAAAACCAGATAAAATTATATCAATAGCAGAAGTATTAGAAAAAAGTGATGAAGAATATATTAAAAAAGCATTTAATAAAGATGTCATTCACCAGGTATATCAATGTACAGAAGGATGTTTAGCAACGACATGTAAATACGGTACATTACATTTGAATGAAAATATAGTTTATATAGAAAAGGAATACTTGGATAAAAATAGATTTATTCCGATAATAACGGATTTTACACGAAAATCACAACCTATAATTAGATATAGATTAAACGATATATTAGTAGAAAGTCGTAATAAATGTAAATGTGGTTCATGTTTTACAGTTATAGAAAAAATAGAAGGAAGGGAGGATGATGTATTTATATTTAAAGGTAAAAAAGATGAGATAGTAAAAGTATATCCAGATTTTATACGAAGATGCATACTTTTTGCAGGAGATATTAACAACTATAGATGTGTTCAAAAGACAAAAGACGAAATAGTAATTTACATAGATAGAAATAAAGAAATGGAAGAAAAAATATATTGTGAATTTAAAAAATTATCAGAGCAATTAAATTTTGAATTACCAAAAATAAGTTTTGAAGCTTATTCTTATGATAAAAAAAGAAAATTAAAGAGAGTAGAAGCATTAGTAAGGGAGTAATAAAATGAGAAATATAGAAATAGTAGGATATGGAACATATATACCAGAAAATATCGTGAAATTTGGAAATACTAAAAGACATAGAATAGCAAAAAATGATAATACTTCACAAATAGATATGGCAATAGAAGCTATAAATAAAGCATTAAAAATGTCTAATCTTAATATAAAAGATATAGATTGTATTGTTTCTACATCTGCAGTTTGTGCACAACTAATTCCTTGCACAGCATCTTTAATTCATGAGAGAATAGCTAAAGGAACCAATATACCAGCAATAGATATAAATACTACTTGTACAAGTTTTATTTCAGCATTAGATATAATGTCATATTTGATTGAAGCTGGAAGATATAATAAAGTATTAATTGTAGCTAGTGAAAAAGCTTCTGTAGGTCTTAATGAAAAGCAAAAAGAAAGTTATGAATTATTTGCAGATGGAGCATGTGCAATGATATTTCAAAAATCAAATGATCTAGAAAAAGGAATAATTTATAGCATACAACAAACTTGGTCTGAAGGTGCACATTCTACAGAAATTAGAGGAGGAGGAAATTTACTACCAGGAATGGAATTTTCAGAAGATAAAAAAGCAGATTATTTATTTGACATGAAAGGGAAAGAAGTATTATTATTAGCAGCAAGAAAATTACCGGGATTTTTTGAAAACATGTTTAAAGAATCTGGACTTACTATCTCAGATGTTGATATGGTTATACCACATCAAGCGAGTAGAGCATTAGGTTTAATAATGAAAAAATTAGGCGTACCAGTAGAAAAATATATAGATATAGTTGACGACTATGGCAATATGGTTTCAGTATCTGTACCTTTTGCTTTTTGCAAGGCTTTAGATGAAGGAAAAATAAAAAAAGGAAATACTGTGATTCTTACAGGAACTGCAGCAGGTTTAACTGCAAATGCTGTTATTCTGAAAATATAGCACTTAAGTTGTATATAAAATATAAATTACATAAGAAAAAAGAGAATGGAGAGGAATATATATAAAGAATGGAGCAATGCCATGAGAAAATAATATGTGTTAGAGGTATCAATGCTCTCTCTTTTTTTGGTTTAAAAAATAAATAAATAAGATGAGAGAGTAATAGCTTATTAAAGCAATTATATAGTGATACTTTAAATACTATAAATGATACTTTAATGACACTTTAAAATTTCAATAAAATAAAAATTTTTAAAGTAATACAAAAATATAGTAAATAAAAAAAATTATGCTATACTAATAATAGTATATAAGGAAAGCTTGATTTTAATAAAATAGAGGACAAGCATTTTAAATAGAGTTGATTAATTAATAATAAAATTAGAAAAGAAGGAGAATGATAAAAATGATGTATCCTTATTGCAAATATGCTGATGAAACAGAAGTTGTTTTTTCACATATTATGAAAAATGAAAATGGAGAAGAAATTATACATGTGCATTTTGAAAGACCTACTGAAAAAGGATTTGACAGTGTAAGATTTGAACTTCCAAGTTGTAAAATATTATACAAAGATGGAAATTATACAGACGAAGAAATAGAAATGTTTAGAACTGTAGTGGAAAGAGGTATGCCATCTTTTTATAGATGGGCAAGACAAGGAGGGATTCTTAGTGCCTAATATACTAGAAATATTACGGATATAAAATCTATTTTTGGTCAAATGAAAATAATGAACCAATACATATTTCAAAAGGAAAACCAACACCTAACTCTACAAAAGTATGGCTAACTAAAAGTGGTGGTTGTATTTTAGCAAATAATAAAAGTAAAATTCCAAGTAAAGAATTGACAGAAATATTAGAAACAATAGATAATAATTATTTTTATATAATATCAGAGTGGAAAAAGCATTTTCCAGATCAAGAAGTCAGATTTTATTGTTAATATTTATAAAATATACCGAAGTGGGAACTCTGTATTTGTTCTATATTATTTTACAGAAAACAGAGGACTAGAAAACTTGTTTTTATATGTGTTTAGGAGATACATTCTGTATCTCTTTCCTGCCTTTTAGAATGAACTAATAAGAAAGTGAGTGATTAAAATTGATGCATGAATATAAAATAATAACTCTATGTGGCTCAATTAAATTTAAAGATGAATTTATGAGAGTTCAAGAAAAACTTACATTAGATGGAAATATAGTTTTAACACCTAATTTTTTTAATAATATAAAAAAAGAAGAAATAGATTTAGAGACTAAAAAAATGTTAGATGAAATGCATAAACAAAAAATAGATATGTCGGATGAGATTTATGTAATTAATGTTGGTGGATATATTGGAGAAAGCACAAAAAATGAAATCGAATATGTAAAAGAAAAAGGAAAAAGAATTTCTTATCTAGAAAACATAAAATAAAAGTTTATTAGTTGGAGGTTTACTATGAATATAAAGGAAGAAATAAGCAATTTCAAATCAATGGTAAATAGTTATAAATTGACAAGTTTAATAATAACAGCAAATAATATAGGAATCTTTGATAGTCTTAATGAAAATGCTAAAAATTTGGAACAAATAGCAAAAGAAATTAAAATCCCAAGTAATAGAATAGAACCAATTTTAAATGGTTTGGTATTCAATAAGATTATAGAAAAAAATGAAATTGGATATTATTTAACTGAATATAAAGATGTATTATTAAAAGATTCAAAATTTAATCAGACAGGCTATATAGATTTTGCTCAAACAGTAATGAGGAAGTATAATAATTTAGAAAATGCAATAAAGGACAACAATTTTTCATTTAATAACTTTAAGGACTTAACAGAAAAGCAAGCTGAAAATTTTATGAAAGGTATGCAGGCAAATGCTGTACCACAAGCAGAATATATTGCGAGCAAATATAATTTTGAAAATCATAATATATTAGATATTGGAGCAGGGGCAGGTACATATTTAATTACTGTATCAAAAAAGTACCAGTCTATTAAAGGAAAAATGATAGATTTACCACAAGTTTCGAAAATTCAAAATAGAAATATAGAAAGAGAACATTTGAAAGATAGGTTAGTATCTGTTTCTTGTGATTATAATACTGATTTTCCAAAAGAAAATTATGATGATGTATTTTTATTTGCAGTAGTACATCAAGAGCCAGAAGAGAATGTTAGAAATTTGTTAGATAATATTTATAATGTACTAAAATCAAATGGTAGATTATTTTTAACAAGTTTTTTCTTAAATGATGATAAAATAAGTCCTGAATTTTCAGTTCAATTTGCAATAGAAATGCTTGCAAATTCTAAAAATGGAAAAGTATATACTCATAACGAGATTAAAAAATTATTGAAAGACAGTAATTTCAAAAATATTGAAAGGATAGATGATATTCCAAGTCCTGCAACTTTATATATAGCGAATAAATCGTAATATAAATAAAGGACAGAAGATATTTAAATGGTAGAGAAAGTAAAGAATTACTTAAGATTTGTAGCCATTTTTACATTGAAGATTATGTAAAATAATGGTATAATAAAAGATGATACTATCGAAGTAGGTATCAAATAAATCTAGGACTTATAAAAGTTCTAGATTTATTTGTTTTTGACCAAAGAAGATAATAAAATATCACAATAATATTTTTTATTAAAATGAAATAAAATTTTAAAATATTGTGCGATTTTCATATTTAATAAGAGACTTTAATAGTAGAGGAATAATTCAAAATATTATTCATAAAATTAAACAAAAGAAAACAAAAGGAGGAACATAATGCGTAATAAGATAAGAAAACAACTAGTTAGAAATATAACGATAATGGTATTACTTATAGCAATTATATCATTAAGTATTATAAAAATTCAGAAGGAAAACACTATAAATACAAATGTAGAAACGTTAAGCACTAAAAAAATAGAATGGGGAATAAAAAGAAATGACAATCATGAGCAACCAGACGTAGGAAGTGAAAATAGAAAAGTATTGGAAGAAAATAATGGAATATGTTTAGGAAATAACGAAAGCAAATCAATATATTTAACATTTGATGAAGGATATGAAGCAGGTTATACGAGTCAAATTTTAGAAGTTCTAAAAGAAAATGACGTAAAGGCAACCTTTTTTTTAACAGCTCATTATGTCAATACCCAAGAAGAATTGGTACAACAAATGATAGATGAGGGGCATATCATTGGCAACCATACAGTTAATCATAAAAGTATGCCAAGTTTGACAGAAGAAGAAATCAAAAAAGAAGTAATGGATTTACACCAAAGTGTATATGAAAAATTTGGATATGAAATGAAATATATAAGACCACCAAAAGGAGAATTTAGTGAAAAATCAATAACAGTTACAAACGCATTAGGATATAAAACAGTTATGTGGTCATTTGCGTATGAAGACTGGAATGAGGATAAACAACCAGATGAAGCAATAGCTAAACAAAAAATATTAAATAATCTTCATAATGGGGAAATCATGTTATTGCATGGAAATTCTAAAACCAATACAAATATTTTAGATAGTGTTATAAAGGAAGCAAAGGAGATGGGATATGAATTTAAATCTCTTGATGAATTTGAAAAGTGATGATTTTGGGGATGGAGCAAAAAAATCATCATTAAAAATATTTTATCCAAAAATTTTTCTTAAATAAAATGATGATTTTTTGCTCCATCCCAAAATCATCATTCATCAGATGAAAGGAATGCAGTGACTATGAAAAAAAATCGAATGCGTAAATTAAATAAAATACTAGAAATTCCAGAAGAGGTATATTCAGATGTTCCTAAAATTTCTTTAATTGGATTTGATGAAATGATTATTGAAAATTATAAAGGCATTGTCGAATATGAAGAATTTTTTATCAGAATTAGTACCTATAAAGGAATGATTAGCATTAATGGATATAATTTAAATTTAGAAACAATGACAAATGATGATATTCGTGTAACAGGAAAAATTGAAAGTTTTGATTTTGAAAGAATCACAGATTAGTGTAAGGAGAGATAAATGTTCATTAAAAGATTGATGAATTATATAAATGGTTATTTAAGAATAGTGGTAGAAGGCTATTATATTGAAAGATTTATAAATATTTGTCGAAATAAACAATATATGATGTGGAATATTAAAAAAGATAGTGATATTCATTTAACATTAAACATAGAGATAAAACATTTCAAAGAAATCTGTAGAGTTGCTCAAAAAACGCAATGTAAAATCAAAATTAAAGCTAAAAGGGGATTACCTTTCCTTCTTAATAAATATAAGAAAAGAAAAATATTTGCATTGTGTTTAGTGGGGATTTTATCTGTAATTATATTTAGTTCTAATTTTGTATGGAATATAGAAATTATTGAAGAAAATGGTGAAACGATTGAAAATATTATGGAAGATGTTCAAAAAGCTGGACTAACTATCGGAGAAGCAAAAAATAAAATAGACACAAAAGAAATTATTAATAAGGTAAGATTGGAAAGAGATGACATTGCATGGATGGGAATTGAATTGAAAGGGACAAATGCGATTGTAAAGTTGGTAAAGGCTGACGAAAAACCTGAAATTATTAATGAAGATGAGTACTGTAATATTGTTTCTAATAAAAATGGTGTGATTACCAAAATTAATGCACAAGATGGAACAGCAAATGTCAAAGTAGGAGATACCGTAAGTGTTGGTGATGTTTTAATTAATGGATGGATGGAAGGAAAATATACAGGAATACGTTATGTCCATGCAAAAGGAGAAATCGAAGCAAGAGTTTGGTATACGATGAGTAAAACAATTCCATACAATACTACGGAAAAGCAGGTTACAGGAGATACGGAAATTAATTATGGGTTTAAAATTAACAATTTTAAAATAAATTTTCCGAAAGGGGTTTCAAATTTTAAATTTTATGATACAATAGAAACTGAAAACAAAATAAGGTTATTTTCTAATTTTTATTTACCAATTTCTATTGTGAAAACAACCTATCAAGAGTATGAGGAAGTACAAAAAACATATTCTGTAGAAGAGGCTAAAAGCTTAGGGATACAGGAAATAGAGAAGGAATTGGAAAACCAAATAGAAAATAAGGATAATATTGTAAACAAAAATATAAATACGTATGAAAATGAAAATAGTATTGATATTTATGTTACATATGAAGTGCTTGAGAATATAGGGACAAATGAAAAAATTGTGTTTTGAAGGGATGATATAAATGGAAGAAAGAAGCTTGAGAATTACAGGAACAGATAAAACATTTTTTAACAAAATTACAAAAACATTAACAAAAATGTTAATACCAACTAAAATCGGAATTAATGGAATGTTGATTTCCATAAAAAGAAATAATGTATTAAAAGCATTTGAAGGATATCAACATAGTAATGAAAATTATAATCAAAAAGAAGCAGAAGAAAAATATAATAATGCATATGAAGCATATTTAGAAGCTTTGGATAAGTATGTTATGGATTCTATTTATAAAAAAGTAAAAAATAACACAGCAACAGAATTTGAAAAAGAAGCATTGTCTAAATATTATGAGGTCACAAGTTTAAAAGAATGTGAGTTTATAGAATATAAAAATAGAAAGCAAAAATATTTATTAGAATTAGATAATGAAGGTGTTCAATTGTCTAAAAAAGAAAAATTAATAGCAAGATATGATGACTTTTATATTTCAAAAATGGATGTGTTATATAAAAGTATATTGAAAAATTATTCTATAAAACTTGCAGATATAACAAATACTTATGAACCTGAAAAAGAGACTGTATATGCAAAAATTTTTGATACGTTGGAAGAATATATCAGAAATATATTGGCAATTAAAATACAAAAGGATAGCAAAAATTCTACGATAAAAGATGTTATAAAAGACTATGAAAGTTATGAAACATTTACAGTTGGAAAATTAGATGTCAAAGATAATATTGAAAAAAATGTTATCTTATTGAGTATTAGTAGAAAATTATTTACACATAGTTTACCATTAATTGTTGCAATACAATGTTATGAAAAATTATTAAGAGATGCTAGAATTTTAGTACAAGATACAAAAATAGCTGTAAAGAGAGAAAAAGCATATAGTATGCTTATTAATCTATTTGAAGATTATAACATAAAATTACTATCAACAAAAGTATATTGGGAAAATACAAAAGACAGAGAAGAATTTAAGAATTTCTGGAATCAATATAAAGAAGTGTGTAAATTAAAAGAAACTAACTTTATAGAATATATTAAACAGAAAGAAATTTTATTTATAAAAAAAGATATGAAAAAAATTCGCGAAGATAAATCAAAAACAGATTATAGCAAATTATTAAAATATTATAAGAGAAAATTAATTGATTATGGAGCAATGAAGGAATTAAAAAATTCTTGCAGTTCTCATGGAAAATATAAAAAGAAAATGAAGGAAGTAGCTTGAAATGTGTCAGTATGAAATTGTATATAAAGAAATAAAACAAGAACCAGTATATGAAGAAATTGTAAGAAACGTTTTTGAAAAATGTTTTGAAGAAGAAAATATTCAAAATTCAAAAATGTATATTACCGTTACCTTTACAAATCCAGAAAATATTCAAAAAATAAATAAAGAATATAGGAATATCGATAAACCAACAGACGTTCTTTCATTTCCTATGTTTGAAAAGGAAGAAATACAAGAAAAAATAAAGAATAACGACTTTTTACATGAAGATATATTAGGAGATATTATAATTTCTATAGAAAAAGTACAAGAACAAGCAAGAGAATATGGACATAGTTTTGAAAGAGAATTGAGTTATATGTTGGTTCATGGATTCTACCATTTAATGGGGTATGACCATATTGAAGAAAAAGATAAAAAAGAAATGCGAACAAAAGAAGAAAAAATATTAAAAACATTAAATATTTTACGATAAAAGGGAAGAAGAAGGGAGTACACATGGAAAAAGGTGGAGTAAAAGTTTTAATAGCAATATTAGTTGTCTTAATCATTATAGCAGGTGTCATATTGGCATATAAAATAACACAAGATAAAAATAATACAGAAACAATTTCAGGACAAGGGCAAGAACCAGTAGCAACTGTGGAAGAAGAAAAACAAGTTCAAATATATAGTGGGAATGATCGACCAATAGCAGTTATGATTGATAACCATGAAGGGGCTTGGCCACAAGCAGGATTAAATCAAGCATATATGGTATATGAAATTATCGTTGAAGGTGGAGAGACAAGATTAATGGCACTTTTTAAAGGTGTGGATTTAGAAAAAATAGGTCCAGTAAGAAGTGCTAGACATTATTTCATAGATTATGCAATGGAAAATGATGCTATTTATGTACATTTTGGACAAAGTCCACAGGCACAGAGTGATATAAAAAAATATAGTATAAATGACATTAATGGAATTGCAGAAGATGGAACCACTTTCTGGAGAGTAAAGGATAAGTCAGCACCACATAATGCAGTTACGAGTACAGAAAAACTATTAGAATCTGCAAAAAGCAAAAATTATAGAACAACGTCAACAGAAGAAAGTGTATTAAATTATGTAACAGATGAAGTGAATTTAGAAGAAGGGCAAGTAGCAGATACGATTACAATACCACACTCAGATTTACAAACAGTAACCTATACGTATGATGAAGAAAATAAAGTATATATCAGATATGCAAGAGGAGAAGAACAAACAGATTGGGAGACAGAAGAACCTGTTACAACAAAAAATATAATTATTACTTTCTGTAATAATTATACATTGTCTGATTCTGAAAATAAAGGTAGACAAGGGTTAAAAAATATAGGAACATTTGATGGATATTATATTACAAATGGTAAAGCAATTAAAATTCAATGTATCAAAAATGCAAGAGATGAAAAAACAATTTATCAAGATATGAATGGAAATGAGATTAATGTAAATGATGGAAATACATTTGTTAATATTTGTCCAGTTAATGCAGATGTTGAAATAGAGGAAACAGAAGAAACAACATCAACCAACAATGTAGTGAATGAATAATATGGAGGAACCGTTATGAACGTATATGATACAGCAAATAAATTAGCATTGGAAATAAGACAGTCTGAAGAATATATGAATTATAAAAAAGTTAGAGAAATGCTTTTAGCAAACCCAGATTTAAAAAAGAAAATGGGAGAATTTGAAATGGCAAGATATGAAGCACAGATAAAACAAATGCAAACAGGAAAAGAAGATGTGGAAAAGACAAATAAAATGAAAGAATTATATGCAGAATTGATTCAATTGGATGAGGCAAAAAAATATTTTGATGCAGAAATGAAATTTAACATTGTATTAGCAGATGTAAATAAGATAATTGGAGATGCTGTAAGAGATGTTATGCAATAAAGAATGAAATAAAGGAAGATAAAAAACATGGAATTTGGGATTGTTATAGTTTGTTTAATTTGCGTGACAATTATTTTAAGAATATTATTTGGATGTAGTAAAAAACAAATCAAAGTGATAGCTGAAAATAAAACATTAGATGAAATTGCATCCAAATATCCTGATAATATAGATATGTGTAAGGAATATTTAAAAATGTTAAATAATGAAACTGTTACCATTGAAGAGGACAAGCAAGCAACAAATTCTTTGTATATAGCTATATCTAATAAAATTATAATTGCAGATGTAAAAAATAGTTTTACAAGAATACAAACAATTGCACATGAATGTTTACACTCTATTCAAGATAGAAAAATATTAGTATTTAATTTTATATTTTCAAATGTGTATATGCTATATTTTTTAGTAATTTCAGTATTAGCAATATTGAAATTACTACCTAATAAAATGTTATTTTTGGTAATTCTTATAATAGCTGGATTAGTATATTATGTTGTAAGAAGTTATTTAGAAAATGATGCTATGATAAAAGCAAGATTTTTAGCAAAAGAATATATGGAGAAGAAAAAAATATCTTCACAAGATGAAATTGATAAAATTGTGCATAATTTTGATACCTTAAATACTATGGGAATAAAATGTGTAAATTTTGCATTGTTATTAAATAGTATAATAAAAGTTATTGTTTTTTGCATAATATGTATACTAAGATAATGAAAGTGACAAATCTTAATTTGTGAGTTTTTATATATGGAAGAAGTTATGAAATATAAAAAGGAAAAAGTTATAGAAATAAGCAACACCTTTATATTTTATAGCTTTTTTTAGTTACTATCGAATAATTAGTACAAAAGCGTAAAAAGATATTGCAATATTGTGTGTTTATCTATATAATATAGACATTGATATATCATGTTGAAAGGATGTTTAAAAATGAATAAAACCAAAAGAAAAATTTTTGAAACATCAATGAAATTATTTGCAGAAAAGGGATATGATGCAACAAGTATCGAAGAAATTACAGCAACAGTGGGAGTAGCAAAAGGTACTTTATATTATCATTTTTCAAGTAAAGAGGAAATTTTTAATTTTTTAATAGAAGAAGGAATGAAACTATTACAAAATAGTATTGATATCAAAACAGCAAAATATGATAATTATATAGACAAATTAAAAGCAGTGGTATTGATACAAATAAAAATTGTCTTGAAATATGAAGATTTAATAACAATTTTATTAAGCCAATTTTGGGGAAATGAAGCCAGAAATCAGAAATGTAAAAATCATGTTTATGACTATATAAAAAAGATAGAAGAGATTGTTAAAGAAGGAATTGATAAAAAACAAATAAAAGAAGGAAACCCAAAGGTAATTGCATCCGAAATATATGGATTAATCTGTTCAACATTGGTATATAAATTGAGAAATGAAAAAGAAATTGATATTATGAAACTATATAAAGATTTTGAAAATACAGTTATTGAAGGGCTGGTTCAAAAATAGTATATAGTTGAAAAAGAATTAAATTTTAGCAATGAAAATTTTATTAAAAAGGCAAGAGGTATACTTATTATATGTAACAACAATGGCGATTATAACCTTGTAATGTATATCCTTTTGGATTACTGAAATTTGACACAGCCAAAATGGAAATTGTTTTTTAACTAAGGAAGGGGATAGAAAATGAGAGAACCAATACATGAATTTATGAAATTCACAGATTTAAGAGATATGTTAGAAAAATCTGGAGAACTTTATGGAGATAGACCAGCTTATGTATTTAAGACGGAAGAAGAAGGAAAATTTAGAGAAATTACCCATAAAGAATTTAGAGATGATGTGAAAGCTTTAGGTACTAAATTTGTAAATATGGGATTAAAAGACAAGAGAGTTGCAGTTATTTCTGAAAATAGATATGAATGGGGAATTGTCTATCTAGCAGTAGTTAATGGGACAGGTGTGATTGTTCCACTTGATAAGTCTTTGCCAGAAAATGAAATAGAAAGTCTAATTATCCGTTCAGAAGTAGAAGCTATAGTGTATTCTGAAAAATACAATGATGTTATGAATAAAATAAAAAAAGAAAGCAATACAAACGTAAAATACTTCATCTCAATGGATTTAGAAAAAGAAGAAAATGGTGTATATTCTGAACATGAATTAATTAAACAAGGAAAAGCGTTACTAGAAGCAGGAAATAGAGAATTTTTAGACGCAAAAATAGATGCTGAAAAAATGGCGATTATGTTATTTACATCAGGAACAACGGCTATGTCAAAAGCAGTTATGCTATCACATAAAAATATATGTGCAAATATAATGGATATCACATCTGTTTTAAGAATTTATGATACAGATAGATTTTTATCTTTCTTGCCATTACATCACACATTTGAATGTACAACTGGATTTTTATATCCATTATCAAGAGGTTCTTCAATTGCGTTTTGTGAAGGTATTAGACACATAGCAGATAACTTAAAAGAATATCAAGCAAGTGTCATGGTTTCTGTTCCAATTCTATTTGAAGGCATGTATAAAAAAGTAATGAAAACGATAGAAAAGAAAGGCAAATTAGAAACTGTACAAAAAGGAATCAAAATAAGTCAGTTCTTATTAAAATTTGGAATAGATATTAGAAAAAAATTGTTTAAGGAAATTCATGATACTTTGGGCGGAAATATAAGAATATTTGTTGCAGGAGGGGCTGCACTTGACCCAGAAACAGAAAAAGGATTTAATCAACTAGGATTTACATTGTATCAAGGATATGGATTAACAGAAAGTTCACCAGTTATTTCTGTAGAAGATGATAAATATCAAAGACTAGGATCTATTGGAAAAGCATTTCCAAGCCTAGATGTAAAAATAGAAGATCCGAATGAAGAAGGTATTGGAGAATTACTTGTAAAAGGTCCATCTGTTATGCTTGGATATTACAATAATGAAGAAGCAACAAAAGAAACAATAACAGAAGATGGATGGTTACATACAGGAGACTTAGCAAAAATTGATAAAGACGGATTTATCTTTATTTCTGGAAGAAAGAAATTTGTGATTGTCTTAAAAAATGGAAAAAATATTTATCCAGAAGAAATTGAAACTTTAATCAATAAAATAGAAGGTGTAAAAGAATCTTTTGTTTATGGAAAACCAGAAGATGATGGAGATTATAAAATTTGTGCTAAAGTTGTGTATGACGAAGAATTAGTAGAAGAAGTATTTGGAACAAAAAATCCAGAAGAGTTAAAAGAAAAAATCTGGCAAGAAGTTAAGAAAATGAATAAAACAATGCCAGCATATAAATATGTAAGAGAAATTAGTGTAACAAATAAAGAACTAATCAAAACAACAACACAAAAGGTAAAACGATTTGAAGAAATAAAAACAGTCTTATAAAGAAATTAATTTTGTTTTGTCTGTAAGAAATAGTTGTTTTGGAGATAGTTTTCAATTGTATTATGGGAATTGAAACTTTATGATTTTGTAACACAAAGTAACAATAAACTATAAAAGTTAAAATTTGTGGTTTTAAAGTATACTATCACAAAGTTTAACTTTAAGTTTTTATATTAATCGAATTTTAAATTTGTTTAATAAAAAGCTACGGAGGAAAGAAATTTTCGTCCAAACAAAAAAAGACGACTTGTAACAAAACTGTAACATTTCTGTAACAAAAACTTAAAAAAAAAATCTTCCGTTAGTATTGTAGTTTTTTGTAGGTTAATGTATAATTATAATTGTATAATTAATATGCTTAAGATAAAAGGAGGTAATTTACATGTCTAGATCTGGCATAGTAAATGTGAGAATGGTTATCACTGAGGAGAAAATATTATCAAATATAGATAAAGTACATAAACTAATTAATCCTAACAGTAAAAAACAAATTGTACAATTAGAAGATGATTCATATTTTAAAGATTTAATTGAATCTATCAAAACATATTTAATTGAATATCCAAAAAAGAAGAATTTTCCAGCAAGTGTGTATAAAGCAGCATATGGTTTAGTTGAATATGCTACAAATCAATTTGAAGAAAATACAAAAAAAATAGAGGAATTAATTAGACAAAGAGAACAAAACATAGCTTTATCAGGAAGATTAAAAGAATTAATTGATGTTGTAGACAATAAAGAAAAGGATTGGAAAGATCAAGTAAAAAAGGCAGAGGATGAATTTTCAGAGGATATAATTGAAACATTGAACATTGTTGGAAAATCTAAAGGAAAAAAATCTCAAAATTATCAAGATGCAATGAAATTACTAAATGCGAGAGTAACAAACTTAGAATCAAATTTACATATAGAAATTGATATGGAGAGAATTGAAGATAGATCAAAAGCATTAAGTTACATAGGAATAGAAGTAGCAGATGCCTTAAAATCTATACCAACACCAGTAGAAAATACAACTCCAGTAGTAGAACAAGTACAAGCAGAACAAAATGTACAACCAGTAAATGTAGCACAACAACAATACGAACAATCAGTAACATTTGAAGCAAAACCAAGTTTATGGCAAAGAATTAAAAATAGTAAAATTGTTAAAGCAATTAAATATGTTATGAGAATAAGAATTGTTATTGAATATCCAGCACTACCAGAAGGAAAAGGTGCAGATAATTATTAAAAAATTAATAAGAGGAGTTAGAATAAATACTAACTCCTTTAATGCGTGTAATAGAAAAATATAATATATATCTTCCCAGGATTTGTATACTGAACTGTAACATAAGTTATTAAGAAATTGTAGGAATTTAAAAAAATGTCTTGACAACTAAATGAAAATAGTTTATACTGTATCTTGCGTTGAGGAAAAGTGTTATAAATGCTCCCTTAGCTCAGTTGGTCAGAGCAACCGGCTCATAACCGGTGGGTCCAAGGTTCGAATCCTTGAGGGAGCACCATTAATTTTATAAGGGTAGGTGGCCGAGTGGCTAAAGGCGGCAGACTGTAAATCTGTTCTCATTTGAGTACGAAGGTTCGAATCCTTCCCTGCCCACCATAAAACTTACGAATTAAAATTTCGTAAGTTTTTTTGTTTCCTATTCAACAAAAAAACAACGTTATATTTTATATGACTTTGTATCATCATGTAAGAAAAATATATAAATTATATTTATGAAATTAGAAAAACTGTTTAATAGCTTTAAACATTGCTAAAATGAGAAGAATGTATTATAATTGAAAAAATAAAACTGAAAAATATAAAGGTGAAATAAATGAAACATAAAATAAAATATATATTAGCAATATTTATTTTTAGTGTCATCATTATGCTAATAGATATGCATAATGGTTATATTAAAGGACATGACACAGATTTTCATTTACCAACGATAACTGCAATTGTAGATCAACTATCATGGGATAATTTAACTGTACAAGAGCCATTAAAATATATAGGAAATGATTTAGGATATGGGACAAGATTTTTTTATCCACCAATTCCACATTTAATAGCAGCCTATATCACCAAAATATTGCATATTTTTCATCTTGGAAATGTAGCAGTTGGAATGCGTATAACACAATGGTTTACTCTTTTTGCATCAGGTATTACATTTTACCTTTTAGGACAGAAAATATTTAAGAGTAAAAAAGTTGCTATGTTATTATCCTTATTTTATATGACAGCACCATATCATCTAGCACAAATATTTATTAGAGATGCTTTTTCTGAAATGTTTATTCCAATTAGTATACCATTAATTGTATTAGGATTATTGCATTTAATTGAAAAAGATTATAGGCGTTTTTTTATATATTTTGTAGGAGGATATACGTTAGCTATTTATTCTCATCTAGCAATGACAATTTATTTTACATTAATGTTAATAGTAACCTTTTTTGTAATTTATTTTAAACAAATATTTACAAAGAAACATATACGATACTTATTATTGGCTTCTGTAACAATCCTTTTATTAACAGCTTCTTTTTGGATGCCAATGTTAGAAATAAAAATAAAGGGAAGTTATGGAGTATTTATGCCATATTTTATGACGGGAAAGGGAGATTTAAGATTTAGTACAATTCCCGTGTTAGAATTATTTGCATTTAATAGAGAATGGAATTTTCATTTTGTAAGATTTAATTTACAATTATTTGTAACTATTATGTTTTTTATAAGCCTATTCTTTATATGTAAGAAAAAATTATGGAAAGAAAACATATGGAAATTTTTATTAGCATTTACCATTCTTTCAGTCATTATGATTACAAATGTATTCCCTTGGTATTATACACCAGACATGTTACAGACATTACAATTTCCTTGGAGGTTAGCACTTTATATTGCTTTCGGTGGTATTTTGATATCAGGAATTTGTTTAAAAGAAGTAGAAAATAAAAAACAGTTTAAAAGCATTGGTTGTGTGTTGTTGATTTTAACAGTAATAGGAACTTATATTTATATAGACCATTTGGAAGAACCACAAATTGATATAAATAACCTTAATAATGCAAAATGTATGGGAAATCAAGCAGAATATTTGCCAGAAAAAGCATTGAATAATAGAGAATATTTTAATAATAGAAATAAAGATATTATTATACAAAATGGCACAGGTGAAATTATAAAGATTTTGGATGATGTTCCAGATTTGACTTTTGAAGTTAAAACGACAGAAAAAATTACAATTGAATTACCAAGAATTTATTATATGGGATATTGTTTAGAAATAAACGGACAAGAAATTGAATTGACAGAAAGTGATAATGGATTTTTGCAAGCAACAATCGAAAAAAGTGGAACATATACATTAACTTATGAAAAAACAACAATTATGAAAATTGGAAATATATTAAGTATAGGAACATTAGTCGTTTGTGTAATACTAATAATAAAGAGTAGAAAAAAAGTATATCTATTAGAAGAAAATACTAAAATTAGCAAAAAGGGATAAAAAACATGAATATAGACACACCCTAGGAGGTGAACATAGCCTTGTTCATCTCTTGATGTTTAGTGTACAAATTCACTTGCATATATGTCTACATAGTATCTAACCTAAAAATAATAATATAAAGTAATCAGAAAAAGGAAAATAAATAAAAGGCTATTATAAGCCTTAAATTTAATAAGAATATAGAACGTCTTCAATAATATCTGCAATTTCAGAAACAGAATGATCTGATTGAATCAAAAAATTTGGATGTCCTTTAAATTCACCATTGTAAATTGAAATTGTTATTTGACCAGTCATATTACCAACAACTCTACTATCTTTATCATGTAATTTTACAACATTCATGGAATTACCCCCTTTTCATTAGTTGATAAATCTTATTATAGCAAAGCAAAACATAAAAAGATGTCGAAATCTGTCAATAATTAAAAAAATATAAAAAAAATTTATAAATTATGGTAAAATAGAAAATATGAGTTATAATAAAATAAAAACTCAAGGGAGAAGAATGCCAATGAAAAAATTAGTTGTTATCATTATTATTTTATTAATTGTATTTGTAGGAATGTACATATATAGACAAAATAGAATTATTAGTAATAAAAGTAATGAAATAACAGTTGATGAAATTAATAAAATTGAAACCTATCTGCAGAAGATATATATGTGGAGAGAAATTACAGGAGAGGCATTACCGACTTTTGATAATATTAACAATGCTCCAGATGTGTGGTTATGGGAAGTAGTCAAGAAGAATTTGGAAGAATATGAATTATCATATGAACAATTGCAAGACAAGGTAAAAGAAATTTTTGGAGATGACTTACAAAAAGAATTTCCAAGAGAAGGCTATGAATATATAGAATATAATGAAGAAACAAATACCTATTACGCCATAGGAAGTGGGTTAGATAATCAAGACGATGTCTTTTTGTTAGATACGATACAAAAACAAGAAAATGGATATACTGTTCAGATTGTAGAATATTTAGAAGATTATTCAGAAGGCTTTGAGACAACAAATGCAGAATATAATATTTCAATAGAAAATTTGAATGACGAAATTATTGGAACGGTAAAAAATACGGAAGATGAAACCAACATACAACAACTAGTAAAAGATAATATAGATAAATTTACCAAAAAAGAAGTAAATTTAAGAACAGACCAAGAGGGAAATATATATGTAACAAGTGTACAGAATGTTTAGGAAAAATTGAAAGGCTTTATAAATACAGATATTGTAGAATTTTTTTACATGGATAAAATTTTTAAACCAGATTTGTGCCTTATAAATGGAAAGGAAGAAAAAATGGATTTAACAAAATGTGAAATATGTCCACATAAATGTGGTGTGAATAGAACGAAAAATGAAATTGGTAGATGTAAAAGTACAGACAAAATAAAAATGGCGTTATATTCATTACACCATTTTGAAGAACCTTGTATTAGTGGAAAACACGGCTCAGGAACTGTGTTTTTTTCAAATTGTAATTTAAATTGTATTTATTGTCAAAACTATGAAATTAGTCAGCAAGGAAAGGGAAAGGAGATTTCAATAGAACAATTAGCAGATATCCTGATAGAACAACAAAACAGGCAAGCAGAAAATATTAATTTGGTAACCCCTACAAGTTATGTACTTCAAATTATAGAAGCAATTAGAATGGCAAAGAAAAATGGATTAACAATTCCCATTATCTATAACACAAATGGATATGAAAATGTAGAAACCCTAAAATTGCTAGAAGGGTATATTGATGTTTATTTACCAGATTTAAAATATTATGATAATGCAATTGGAAAAAAATATTCTAAAATTGATAATTATTTTGAAATTGCAACAAAGGCAATTCAGGAAATGTATAGACAAGTTGGAAGTCCTAAATTTGATGAACAGGGAATGATACAAAAAGGTTTGATGATAAGGCATTTGGTATTACCCAATAATATTGAAAATAGTAAGAGAATTTTGAAATGGTTAAAAGATAACATAGATGAAAATGTGTATATTGATATCATGGCACAGTATTTTCCTACATATAAAGCAAAAGAACCAGAGGACTTGAATAGAAAGTTGACAAAAGAGGAATATGAAGAGATTGAAGAATTTGTGTATGCATTAGATATTAAAAATGGATATATGCAAGATTTGGGTGAGCATGAGGAGGAGTTTGTCCCTAAATGGGAGGACTGAAAAGTGCTTGAAACATAATTGCGTTTTGGCGTCGTTAAGCTTCATTTCGAATAAATTCAACGTGCAAAAAGCACGCCTCATTTATTCAAAATTTGCTTGCCTAGCCAAAATCACAATTCTTTTTCAAGCAAATTGCGATTTGAGAAGGGAATGCAAAAATGAATATAAAAAATTATATAGAGAACTTAACAAATGGAAAAGCGGATAATTTGTCAGTAAAAAAGATGAAAAGAATAATGGAACTATTGGGAAATCCACAGGATAAATTGAAATTCATTCATGTGACGGGAACCAATGGAAAGGGCAGTATTATTGAAATGTTAAATAGCATTTTAGTAAATGCAAATTTAAAGGTGGGAAAATTTATTTCGCCACATTTAGTTAAACATAATGAAAGAATTAGTATAAATTATCAAAATATACAAGATGAAGAAATACAAGAACTATATGAAGAATTAGAAACAGTGCTAGAAAAAGAAAATATAGAAATCAGTTTTTTTGAGTTTTTTACAGTAATAGCATTTATGTATTTTTATAAACAAAAAGTAGATATAGTTTTAATGGAAGTAGGATTAGGCGGTTTATATGATAGTACAAATGTCATTTATCCGATAATTTCTGTCATCAGTTCTATTGGATATGACCATATGCAAGTTTTAGGAAATACATTAGAAGAAATTGCAAAACAAAAAGCAGGAATTATCAAAGAACTTTCTACAACTGTGTACATAGAGCAAGAACCAGAAATAGACAAAATTATGATAGAAACCTCTAAAGAAAAACAGAATACCTTACATTTGATACAAAAAGAAGAAATAGAAAATCCAAGATTAGAAAATGGTTTTGAAAAATTTGATTATAAACAATATCATGATGTAGAGGTAAATTTAAAGGGAAAAAAACAAATCCAAAATGCAACAATTGTGTTAGAATGTTGTGATATTTTGAAACAGAAGGGATATCTTCTTACAGAAGAAGCCATAAGAGAAGGATTAAAAACAGTTGTCCATAAAGCTAGATTTGAAATCATACACGAAAATCCAACAATTATATTTGATGGAGGGCATAATGAACAAGCTATTCAAAATTTGAAAGAAACTATCAATTTGTATTACAAAAAAGAAAAGAAAATTTATGTGATTTCAGTATTGAAGTCTAAAGATTATAAAACAATTTTAGATGAGATGATAGAAGAGGAAAACATATATATTTTTACAAATGGAAATGATAAAAAGAGATATACAGATAATCATTTGATGTATGATTATGCAAAAAAAATTAGTGAAAATGTGGAAATATATCAGATGGAATTAGAAGAAGCAATCAATTTTTGTAAAGAGAAAAAAGCGTGTGTTTCTTTTGTGATTGGTTCATTTTATATTTATGGAGATGTGAAAAAAATAGTAGAATGTTAGAGATATTGAATTATAAAATTTAAACAAAAGAACTTGTAAAAAAATATAAAGTTTGATATATTGAAAAAAATAAAATAATGGGAGGAATTGAAAATGACACAAGCAGATGAACAATTTATAAAAACTTGCAAAGAAATTATAAAAAATGGGTATTCATCAAAAGGAACAAATGTAAGAACAAGATGGGATGATGGAGAAGAAGCCAATTATTATTCAATTGTAGGTGTACAAAATAAATATGATGTTGGAAAAGAATTTCCAATGATAACATTAAGAAACAATACAAAAACATATAAAAATGCTATAGATGAAATTTTATGGATATGGCAAAAAAAATCTAATAAAATCAGTGAATTACATTCTCATATATGGGATCAATGGGCAAATGAAGAAGGAACAATTGGAAAAGCATATGGATATCAATTAGGAAAAAAATATGAATTTAAAACAAAAGAAGGTATAAAAGTCATGGACCAAGTAGATTATGTTTTATACCTATTAAAACATGACCAATCAAGTAGAAGAATTATGACAAACCTATTTAACCATGAAGAATTAAAAGATATGGAATTAGAACCATGTGCTTATGGAACGCAATGGTTAGTAAAAGAAGGAAAATTACATTTAATATTAAACCAACGCTCACAAGATATGTTAACAGCAAATGGATGGAATTTAATGCAATATGCAGCTTTACAATATATGTTTGCACAAGTATCTGGTTTAGAAGTAGGAACATTAACACACAACATAGGAGATTGTCACATTTATGATAGACATATCCCATTAGTTGAAAAATTATTGGAAGCAGAACCAATGGATGTAACACCAAAATTAGTTATCAAAAATCCAACAAAAGATTTCTATGAATTCAAAGTAGAAGATTTTGAAGTAGAAGGATATGATTATAATAAAGAAATAAAAATTGGTAAAATACCAGTTGCTATTTAATTTATAAAAAATAGAAAGGGATTAGACGAAAGGAAAAGTAAAATGTTAAGTATCATAGTAGCAAAAGCAAAAAACAATGTAATAGGAAAAGATAACAAATTAATATGGCATTTATCAGATGATTTAAAAAGATTTAAAAAATTAACAACAGGACATACCATTATCATGGGAAGAAAAACATTTGAATCACTAGGAAGAGTACTACCAAATAGGAAACACATTGTGTTTACACAAAATCCAGATTTTAAAGTAAATGATGAAAATGTAGAAATTGTACATTCCATGTTACAAATACAAGAATATATCGAAAATGAAGAAGAAGCATTTGTAATAGGTGGGGCAGTCATTTATAATTTATTAATGCCATATGTGAAAAAAATGTATGTAACAGAAATTGATGAAGAATTTGACGGAGACGCTTTCTTTCCAAGAATAGATGAAACAAAATGGAAAGAGGTTAGCAGAGAAAAAGGTCCAGAAGATGAAGAAAATAAATTTACATATGAATATGTAACTTATGAACGTTAGGGACGTGCCAAATCGTTTCAAAATGATACCAAAAGGGACAGACATAAGAATATAAAAAAATAAAAAACATGGTATATATTCATAAATTATAATATATATCATGCTTTTTTATTTATATACAAAGAATGTCTGTCCCTTTTGGTATCATTTTGAAACGATTTGGCACGTCCCCATTTGATTAAAAAGTCCGTTTTTTGGTTAAACTAAGTCCTGGAAGGATGATTTAGATGTTTAAACCGAAAGCGATTTATTTTGAGAAGGATATTGTGAATTATGAACTAGGAAAAGAGTTAATGGAGAAATATAAAGAAATTCCAAAAGTAGAAATTGAAAACCATAATAATATAGAAGAGATGAGAAAAAAATCGAATAAAGAATTTATGGATATGAAACGTAATTTAATTATTGGTGTTAGAAAAACACATAAATTTGTTCCTAATCATAAAACTTCAGATTTTTTAGTTCCATATACTTCTTCAGGCTGTACAGCGGCTTGTATGTATTGTTATTTAGTGTGTAATTACAATAAATGTGCATATTTAAGATTATTTGTCAATAGAGAAAAGATGTTAGAAAAAATTATTAAAACAAGTGAAAATTCAGAGAAAGAATTAACTTTTGAAATTGGCAGTAATAGTGATTTAATATTAGAAAATACAATTACAAATAATTTAGTTTGGACAATAGAAAATTTTAAAGATAGCAAAAAAGGATTTTTAACATTGCCAACGAAATTTTCTATGGTTGATGATATATTGGATTTAGATCATAGAGGAAGAGTCATTATTAGAATGAGTGTAAATCCCAAAGAAATTATTAATCGTGTCGAGTTTGGAACTTCAAGATTAGAAGAAAGAATAGAGGCAATTAATAAATTAAGTGAAGCAGGATATAAAGTGGGAATTTTAATTGCACCTGTTATTATGGTGAAAAATTGGAAAGAATTATATAAAGAATTAATTATAGAATTAGATAATAAACTTTCTAAAAAAGCAAAGCAACAGGTATTTTTTGAAATTATTTTTATGACATATAGTTTTGTGCATACAAAGATTAATGAAGAAGCTTTTCCAAATGCCATTAAAATTTATGATAAAGAAAAAATGCAGGGGAGAGGAAAAGGAAAGTATATGTATAAATCCGAGTTAAGAGAAGATGGGAAAAAGTTTTTGCTAGAAGAAATGCAAAAGTATTTTAAAGACAATACAATTGAATATATGGTGTGAACTATCATAAAACGACACATTTGCTTGGCAGAGCGATGTGTCGTTTATCCTTTTTATGTGGTAACCGCATTTCTGCGATTGTCATTTCCTATATTTATTATATTTAAATATCAAATGTTTGTCAAATTTTTTCAGAATATTTAACTACTAAAAAATAAAATAATAAAACTTGCTTTTAATAAAAGGTAAGCTTAAAGTTCACTCAAAATTCACAAACAAAATGGAAAAAATTTCTTCTACTTTTTATTTCAATATGATATAATGTCATTAGAAAAATGTACAGAAATTTTTCTATACAATATATTTGTTAATCAATAGAAAATCTAATAGCAAAATCTCTTAAAGAAGGGAGAAAAAATATGGCATATATAGAATTTAAAAATGTTTGTAAAGAATATAAAATGGGAGAAATCATTATAAAAGCATTAGACAACACAAACTTTTCAATAGAAAAGGGAGAATTAGTTGTTGTTGTAGGACCATCAGGAGCAGGAAAAACGACAGCCTTAAATATATTAGGCGGTATGGATAGTGTAACTTCAGGAGATGTCATTGTTGATGGAAAAAATGTATCAAAATTAAAAAATAAAGCATTAATCAAATATAGAAGAGAAGATATTGGATTTGTATTTCAATTCTATAATTTAGTACAAAATTTAACTGCAATTGAAAATGTAGAATTGGCAACGCAAATTTGTAAAGATTCTTTAAGTCCAGATGAGGTCATGGAAAAAGTAGGATTAGCAGATAGAAAAAAGAATTTCCCATCTCAATTATCAGGAGGAGAACAACAAAGAGTGGCAATTGCAAGGGCTATTGCAAAAAATCCAAAATTACTATTATGTGATGAGCCAACAGGTGCTTTGGATTATAAAACAGGTAAACAAATTTTGAAATTATTGCAAGATACAGCCAGAAAAGAAAATATGACAGTTATTATCATAACCCATAATGCAGCAATTGCACCAATGGCAGATAAAATTATTAGATTTAAAAATGGAACTGCAGAGAGTATTGAAACCAATAAAAATCCAATTCCAGTAGAAAACATAGAATGGTAGCATGTCCATTGGGGAAGGATGATGATTTGGGGACGGAGAAAAAATCATCATTCTATAATTCTTAAAATTATATTATAAATTTATTTTCAACAATGATGATTTTTTCTCCGTCCCCAAATCATCATCCTTCCCCAAATGAGCAAAACAGTAACAAATGAACTTTGGAGGTGATGCGAGTGAAAATAAAAAAAGCATTACTAAAAGATACTTTTAAAGAAATCAAGAAATCATATAAACGATTTATCTCCATTTTGCTAATGGCTTTATTAGGTGTAGGCTTTTTTGCAGGATTAAGGGCTTCTTCGCCAGATATGGTAGATTCTATTGATACATATTATAAAAATCAGAATGTCTATGATATAGAAGTCATGTCAACCTTAGGATTAACAGATAGTGACATAGAGGCTTTAGCTAACATAGAAAATGTTGAAAATGTTTATGGTACATATAGTAGAGATGGGCTAATTAAAACAAATCACAAAGAAATCGTTTCCAAAATCTTATGTGTAGATGATGTAAATAAGCCAATTTTGATAGAAGGAAGCATGCCTGAAAATATTGATGAATGTGTCGTAGAAGAAAGTTTTTTAGAAGGAACAGGTAAAAATATTGGAGATTATATTGATATTGAACCTGAAGCAACCGAGAGCACAGGAGCAACAGATGAAAGGGAGACGGAATATCTAAAAAATAAGACATTGAAGATTGTAGGTGTTGTTGAAAGTCCTTTGTATATATCAAGAGAAAGAGGAAGTACAAAATTAGGGACAGGTGTCATCAATTACTATATCTATGTTAATAGAGAAAATATTAATTCAGAAGTGTATACAGAAATCTATATTACTTTAGAGAATAGAGATAAATACCAGACAGGAAGTAACAAGTATGAAGATTATGTAGAAGAAATAAAGAATAAAATAGAAGAAATCAAAGAAGAAAGAGAAAATGCAAGGTATCAAGAATTAATAGATGAAGCAAATGCAGAAATTGCAAAAGCAGAAGAAGAGTTTAATACAGAAAAACAAAATGGGGAGACACAATTACAAGACGCAGAAAATCAAATAAATGAAGGAAAGGCACAAATCGAATCTGGAGAAGCTGAGATTAATCGTAATGAACAAAGTGCCAATCAACAATTTGCAAATGCAGAAACACAAATTGAAAATGCAAAAACAGAGGTTGCTAAAAATGCTTTAAGGTTAAATAATCAAAAAATCGAAGCAGAAAAAGGCTTTGAAGAAGCAGAAACACAAAAAGCAGGTTTGCAAAGTACATTAGATAATATCAATAATGCAATTAAAATCACAGATAATTCCATAGCGGAAAAACAAGCACAATTAGAAACAGCTGAAACAGAAGAGAAAATAGCAATAATTAATCAAGAGATAGCCGAATTGCAAGCCACAAAACAAGTATATGAAACAAATAAACAAGCTACTGAAGCCGGAATTACAGAAATTGATAATCAAATTGCTAGTGGAAGACAAGAATTAGAAAATGCAGAAGCCCAAATTGATAGTGCTAGAAATCAAATTACAAGTCAAGAAGCAACATTGGAGAAAACCAAAAATAGAACGTATGCACAAATTGCAAGTGCTAGAGCAGAATTAGAAAGTTCAAAAAGTGAAATTGAAACAGCAGAAGCAGAATTAGAACAATCAAGAGCAGAATTTAATAGTAAAATAGAAGAAGCTGAAGGCAAATTAATTGACGCTAGAGAAAAGGTTTCTGAAATTGAAAAAGCAGAGTGGTATAT
>CALXJS010000020.1 GCA_944388685.1 uncultured Clostridia bacterium
GAAGGTAAAAGTTATCAACAAATTAGTAATACTTTAAATGATGAAAAAGTTTTATATCCAAAACATTGGAGAGATACAACAATTATGAAGATAATAGATAATAAGGTATATATGGGTGATTATGAAAAAGGAAAATCAAATAATAAAGATACAACGGTTTTTATGAATGTTGTAGAGCCGATAATTAGTCGTGCTATGTGGGAAGAAGCACAACATCAAAAAGAAAAAAATCAAAGAAATTATGCAAGAGATAGAGTTTATATATTTTTTCAAAAATTAAAATGTCCAAAATGTAACAGAATAATGAAATGCAAAAGCTCTGGAGGAACAAAGAAAAAATATATGTACTATAATTGTGAACATTGCAAGATATATTATAGAGAAGATAAAATTGAAGAATGTTTACAAGGATTTATACTTGAATTAGTAGAATATGATATGTCAGTTAAAAAATATTTTTTACCAATACTAGCTGACAAAAAAGAAGCAAAAACAGAAAAATTAGAACAAGAAATTGATACATTAGAAAAGCAAAAAGAAAGAATAAAGAAAGCATATTTAAGTGGAATAGTTGAAATGGAAGATTTTTCAGAAGATTATAAAATAATTGAAGAAAAAATTAATATTTTAGAAACTAAAAAATGTGAAATGTTAAATATAAATCATTTATCTTTTACCCCACAACAATTAATGGCTGATAGAGATATAGAAAGAGAAAAATTAATAAGAAATAACCAATTAAATGATATTTTGAAAGAAGAATGGGATAAAAAATCTAAAGAAGAAAAACAAGAATTTATTTCAAAATTTATTGAGTCAATGGAACTATTTAAAAATAAAAAACGGAGAATTTTATATTGATAAAATAAATTTTAGAAGTAGTTATATTGAACAATTAACAAAATTTTTTAAATTAGGAATTGCAGACATATATTTACCTATTGAAGTTAATGAAGAAGAAAAAGAGATTAGGACAAGTGTTAATATAAATCAAGAACAATTAGATGATTATATACAAAGATTAAATCAAGAATTTGAAATAGAATTTTATGAATTATTTTCAAAAAATAAAAATGAAAATGATGAAGAAATTGAGATAAAATTAAACAAAGAAAAACAAAAATTGATAAGATTAGTTGCAGTAAAAAATGATAAAAAAATTTCAAAAACTAAAAAAGAAAATTATAAAATTGGTGCAATAATAAGTAATAAAAAGTAAAAAAATAGAGGAAAAATTCAAACTAAATACAATTTTTGTACTCCCATATATTTCCTAACAAGCACTGAATTTTTCCTCCCTAGTCAAAATTCTAAGTTTGGGACTAAATCCCAAACCCTTTATAAACTAATTTGTAATTATTTTGTAAATTTAATGAAAAAATGGAAAATTTATGTTATACTAAAATTCATCAGACACTGTCTGATAAATTAGAAATATAAAAGGAGATGTTTTAAATGAAAATAAAAAAAGTATTATTGTATATAGTAATTGTTTCTATGCTATTATCTTTAACGCCATCATTTGCATCTGCTAATATGGCACCTATAGCTAGTAAATATCTAATTCCAGCAGCCATAATGAGAATAAGTGTCTTTGCAATTTTATTAATATACATCTCATCTTCTATAATTTATTTAGTTAAATCAAATAAATCTAAAAATGAAAAGATTAAAAAATTAGTATTATGGCTAATTATTATTGCTATAATATGTTTGATTTTATGGTATGGAGCAGATTTTATATTAAAAAATGCTAGAAGGTGGTAAAAATATGAAAAAAAGAAAAATTATTGAATCATCTATAATAATATTTGTAGTATTTATATTAATTATAGTATTAATATTATCAATTAAAAAGATTGTATACGAAATAAATTATGCAAATAAAATAGATAGCATACTGGCAGATACAGTAGAAATAGAAAAAAAGTGGATAATAGATAAAGAAAATATACCATATAACTTATCTAATGCAGAGATTATAGAAATAGAGCAAACATATATATGTTTTTCGCCAGAGATAAGAGTTAGAAAAATAAATGGTGGTAAAGAATATACTTTTGCAGTAAAGACCAATATTACTGCAGATGGAATGACAAGGGATGAATTTGAAGATAATATTACAGAAGAAGAATATAATAATTTAATAAAAAAGCGAGAAGGAAATACCATTAGTAAGACTAGATATCAGTTCCTAGATGGAGAGTATTTATTAGCAATTGACATATTTTCTGGAGAATTAGATGGATTAGCTTATTTAGAAATAGAATTTGAAAATCAGGAAGAAGCGAGTAAATTCGAAGAACCAAGTTGGGTAATAAAAGATGTTACAAGTGATTTGAATTATAAAAATGGATATCTTGCTAGATATGGTATTCCAGAAAGTTATTATGAATATATAAAATAATAAGATGGATTAATAGTAATGTTGTATATATAGGAGGGAGAGAAAATTATATGGAGAAATCAAACAAAAATGAAGAACCTAAAATTGCTGTTTCAAAAGTACAACATATTTTAGAATGGACTAAAACTAAAATATACTTAGATACTAATTCAGATAAAGCTAAAAATAGAATTGTACGCAGAGGAGAAGTTTATAAGTGCAACTTTGGAATTGGAATAGGCTCAGAAATGCAAAAAGAAAGACCTTGTGTAATTATTCAGAGTGATGTAGGAAATATAAATTCAAGCAATGTTATAGTAGCACCAATAACGCATACAGAAAAAACAATTCCTTCAATGGCACATATTACAACTCAAAAAGATAATAATGGAATAACAATACTAGATGGACAAGTAAATCTTTCAAATATTCAAACTGTTAGTAAAGCAAGATTAGGAAACTACATAACCAAGCTTTCAAAAGAAGATATAAGAAATATAGATAACTCATTATATGTTAGTTTAGGTTTAATGAAAAATATTAAAAGATATGAAGAAAAAATTGAAAATCTAAATAAGTACATAGAAAAATTAAAAGAAAATTAATAAAAAAGCTACATAGCGATTAAAAATAATTTGACATTTTACAATATAAATGGTAAAATTAAATTACAAATATGTTGTTTTTATCAAAACAATAGTAACATTTAACAAATATAAAAATCTTTTAAGATTTTTAGTATTATGAATATTTTTAAGCTTTTAGCATAGACTAATAGCACAAATATGTTATAGGTTTTTACCTATAATAGTATTACAGGAAAGTTGAGTAACATCAATTTTCCTTTTTATTTTGCAAAAATGCTATTAATTTTATGCGTTTTATGCTATACTAATTTCAACAGTTGATTGTCAAATTATTTTTTTGAGCAAAATGTGGGAGGAACACTTTGAGAATTCTGTGATTTTTTCGCAAATAACTTCCCTAAACACTCCAGATGATAACAACTTGCGAACTATAAAGTTTGTAGGTTGTTTTTTTACATTATTGTTTTATTATTAACAAAAAAAGTAAATAAGGCAGTTAAAAGAAATATAGATAGATTTCTAGAAAGACTTTGCTTTCAGTTAACAGAAGAAGAATTTGAAATTATGTGGTCACAAATTGTGAGCACCTCAAAATTAGAAGATAATAAATAATCATATAATATTAATATCAAAATTAGCTTGACAAGTTAAATATTGTATGTAAAAATATATTTAACTTAACCCTCTACTACTTTTGTAGTAAGACGGGAGCCTAAATGATTTTGGAGAGTTCTAGCAACTCTCCTTTTTATTTCTATACAAGTAAAAATGTAAACGAAAACCGAGAACAAATACTAAATAGAGTAAAGTTTGCTAAAGGCAATATATTGCTTGATTTACAAATGATAAAACGATATAATAATGATGAAGGGGGAATTAAATTGAAAAAGAAATATGTGGTAATTTTATTAGTTGTATTAATAATAATTTTGATAATTGGTTCTGCAATAGTAATTAATGAAAAAAGAAAAAATGATGAATCAGAAGCAGTACAAATATTTGAAAAACGAGCAGCAGTGACAGCTAGTGTAGAAGATTCATATGAGAATGTAGAAGAGATACAGAAAAATATAGAAAATATGAAATATGTTAAAAATGTTACTTTTAATTCAAATGAAGATAAAGTAGAAGATTTCAAAGATAAATTTGATTCTGAAGAATTATTTGACAATGAAGAATTGGAAGAATTGCTAAAAGGAGTTCCAGCATCATTTATTATTCAATTTGACATAGATAGTGTGGACGATTTTGAAGAATTAAAGACAGTAGAAGATGATTTAATACAAATAAACGGAATTGATAAAGTTGAAGCAGATGGTTGTAAAGAAATTATTGAAGTATATGAAGCAACAGGAATTAAAGGATTGAGAGAGTATGATAAAATTTATACAATAATGGATGAACAAGGAGAAGATGGAATAATAAATGGAGTACCAAAATATTTGGATGAACATCCAGAAACAAGAGAACTTTTGAAAGATTTTATACACTTTTAAAAATAGCCAATAGAATTTTCTAAAATATCAATGAGTGTATTTAGAAGAGGAGATTATTTTTATGAAAAAAAGAACTAAAGTTATTGTTATATGTATATTAACTATCATTGCAATAGGATTAATTGTAGTATTGTTCGTGAGCCAATATCATGCACCAAAAGTATCTCTAGAAACAAGTGAAACGATATTTACTGAAAATATTATAGATCCAGACAGAATTGTATATAGAAATCAGAATGGGCAATATTATCAATTTGCAAAAGATACAGAAGCATATAATCAAATCATAGAAAATGTCAAAAAATCACTACGTAATTATAGTGAAAGTGGAAATACATTAACAGAAGAGGAAATTGATACCATTCACGAAAAATGTTTTATAGAATTTGATTATGAAACAGCCAGCAAAAATTATATCATTCCACTAGAAGAAAACGAGAATGCAAATATGATTAAATTAGGAAACACAGGAGGAATTGTCGTATCAAATCAGTTAAGAAATTTAGAAGAATTAACGACACTAGTAGATGAGCAATCAAAAAATGCTACACCTTATGAATTTGAATATAAAGAACAATTATCTAGAAATACGATTACTTCAATGGAATATAGATATTTGCAGCAATTTAAACAAATTAACTATAAAATCTATCAAGCAAAAATACAAGATATGGAAAGTTATGAATTGTATAAAGAAATGTGTAACTTAGCTTTTGATACAGAAATTACTGAAGATATATTTCAAAATAATGACTTGATTTTAACTGTTTCATTAGTACCTAAAATTACGGTAAAAGTTAATATTGGTAATATTCAGTATACTTATGAGAACATGAATGATGTAGATTATCAATATACAGCACACTTGTTAATTGTCAGTAAAATTGTCAATACCGATTGTATATATAACACAGACTTAACAGAAATTGAAGCAGAAGTAGACAGAGGAAATTTTGAAACAGAATTTGATGAACAAGTAGACAATTTAAATACACAAATTTTTGTGAAAGATTTTGATAGTTTTTATCTAGAATATCAAAATGCCACAGGAAACATTACACAGGAACAAGCAGAAGAAATAGCAGAAGTTGGATTTGAAGAAGCCGAAAGGATAGTGGGGGACTATGATAAAGAAACACAAGAATGTAGAGAAATAGAAATAACACCAAATAACTTTTTTACAAGAAAGTACAGAGAAGGTGATAAAACAGAATCATATACAGTGCAAGGATATGTTATTTCAAGACAAGATGAAATGGGAAATGGTGTACAAATCTATGTAGACAAGAGATTAGGAAAAATCGTAGGTGCTAGTGCTTTTGGAGATTAAAAAGTAGCCAAGTTCATTTCTTTAAAAGTATAATAGAAAGTTTAAACTTTGAATGATAATTTACGGAAATGAACTTGTATCGTAAGAAAGGAAAAGATGAAAATGAAAAAATTGATAAAAGGAATATGTTTCATTTTATCTATGATAATTGTAATAGGAGCCTTATTGATATTTTTTACGCCAATGTATGTTGTACTAATGGCATATTTGTTTATTCCAACAATTTATAGTATAGCAATGCTAGGTTCCCTTCTTCTTTTAACGGGAGTGGGGATTTATATCATATACAAATATTTATTAAGAATGATTGCTTTATTTCAAGAAAAGAAAAAACTAAAACCAATCTTTATGATTGTATGTATAATCTTTGTTGCTATAATCGCAACTATAATAAAAATAGAAGCAAATACATTTCTTGTAACTGTATTAATACCATTTCTTTATATTGTAGGAATTATTGCAGTACCAATCATTATGTTAGGCATCATTTTATTAGGAAAAAGTGAAAATAGAAAAAGAAAAATTATCTTAGCAATTATATGGATAGCGGTAACTATTGGCATATATGTAATACATTATCCTAATCTAACAACTGCAACAAGAGAAGTCATAAACAATATACAAGATTTTTCTGTGAGCAAAGAGAAAGAAAATGCCAATTCAGCAGAATATAATTTGATATATTTAGAAAATTATAAACAAAAAATGGAAAGTGAAGGCTATTTAGATAAATATGACGTAGAAACAATTTTAAAGATTGTAGATAGTCGAACTGATAATATTATTGTCCACTATACTGATGGAAAGAAAGAATTTGAATACAATAATGTAGACAATCAATTGACAGAAGAATTAGGGGTAAAACTAGAGGGAGATTTTTATAAATTTCAATACACGCATAAAAATGAGCAAACAGATATCTATATTGAAAAATATGAGACTAATACAAGCGAAAGTGAAGAAAAAAATGCTGACATATTTCTAACAGTAGAGCCAAATTATAATGTTACAAATACAAAAGCAGATTTTGAAAATGAAGATGATGTCAATTTTTTAATTGAGAATAGAATTAATCTTGAAAAAGGAACAGATAGTACAATCAATAATTTAAGAATTGTTTTTGCATATGATGCTGAAAGACACAATTATATACCTCATGTAGATGATGAACAGCTAAGAAAAATAGAGTCTTATAAAATTTACTCATCTGGAATGTCTATTACATTAAAAGAAGGTGTAACATTAGCCAAAAAGGATTATACGCTTAGAATTAATCGATATAATGAATATTTAGTAGTGGATGAGGATAAGGAACCATTCTACTATTATAAATATGAACCAATAGCAACAGAAACCAGAAATAGTAATGGAAATACAGTTATAGAATTTTCATTTGATAACACATATGCTTTGGGAGATTTGAAAAATATTGAAATTATTTTCTAAAAAAGTTGTCGATTTTTAAATAATACTTGGAAAAATCGAAGAAAGATGATATACTATTAGGGTAAAATAAATTAAAGGAGAAGAAGGTTGAAAAATAATTACAATTTTGGCGTTGTCAAACTTCATTTGAAATTTAATCAACGTACAATTAGTACGTCTCATAAATTTCAAGTTCGTTTTCCTAGCCAAAATTTAATTCTTTTCCAACCAGATTAGAGCCTTGAGAAAGGAATGATATTTAAGATGGAAAACATCAAAATCTTTGCCTGCAAAAGTGCAGAAAATTTCACAAAAGAAATATGTGATTATCTAAAATTACCAGTAGGAGAAATGGACATACTAAAGTTTAAAAATGACAATACTTTTGTACAAATTAAAGAAACAGTAAGAGAACAAGATGTATATATTGTACAAACAACAACACCACCAGTAAATGAAAGAGTAATGGAATTATTAATTACAATTGATGCATTTAAAAGAGCATCTGCAAGAAATATTAATGTTGTTTTACCATATTACATTTATTCAAGGTCAGATAAAAAAGATCAACCAAGAATACCAGTAACTGCAAAATTAATGCAACAACTATTAGAAGCAGCAGGTGCAACAAGAGTTATTACTTGTGACTTACATAACCCAGCAATTCAAGCATATTTTAATATTAATTGTGACAGATTATCAGCACAAAACATTTTACAAAAATATTTTAAAGAAAAGAACTTAAAAGATATGGTAATTGTTGCAACAGACGCGGGAAGTTCAAAAAAAGCATATAAATATTCAGAATATTTTGGATGTCCAATTGCGTTAATTGATAAAAGAAGAGCAGGCAATGATGATAGAGCCATAGCAACCACTGTTATAGGAGATGTAGAAAACAAAGAGGCCATCATCTTTGATGATGAAGTAGATACAGCAGGTTCTTTAATCGAAACAGCAAAAATTTTAGAGAGATTTAAAGCAAAAGAAATATATGCAGGATGTACACATGGTGTATTATCAGCAGATGCTGTAAAGAGAATTGAAGCTTCTCCAATAAAGGAATTAGTTATTACAAATACAATTCCATTACCAGAAGAAAAACAAAGTGACAAAATAAAAGTATTAACAATTGCTCCATTATTTGCAGAAGCAATTAGAAGATTAAATGAAGCAAGACCATTAGGAGAATTATTTGTATTAGAATAATGTCCAATTGGGGACGTTTCCTTTTGGACATTTTAAAAGATACTTTAATTATTTGTTTAGAAATTGAACAAATCGGACAGTATATACAAATTACAAGTTAGAATTAGAAAAGAAATCTTGAGTTGAAGTAAAACTATTTTATTGAAAAAGGAATTTAATAAAGTTAGTTTACTTTTACTTGAGATTTTTTTGTATGTAATATTTTTGCAAGATTATTTACTTACAAAATCAATTTTATGTAAATGTGAAAAATAAGACTTAATGAATAAGTATTAAAGGGAGGATACAAAAAATGATATAAAACTTGCAAATTTACATAATTTGGAGTATAATTAAAGTATGTTGTAAATGCAACTAGCCACGTTGTCTTAATTATAGAAAGAGGAGTTTAATTATGTATGAGAGATCTATAAGTATTCAGAACTTAATGGATTTGACTGAAAAGAATCCAAATGTGGAAGAACATGCTTTAGTTGCGGAGGCTGAACGTTTTTATCGGGAGATAAAAATAGTTGGGTTAAACAGGACTCGTGTTTATTATGAAACTAAGAATAAAAAGATAACTGTATATGCTAGTGAATTACCTCACCGTACAAGGGCTATCGCAGCATTTTTAATGATTATGGTCTACAGGTGGAGTGACTCAAATTCCGGTAGATTAGAAACTCATTTTGGACTTCCTACGAGAATTAATTATATTCTTGGGGATGTTAAGGTTTTCCGGAATAATCATGCAGGGCTTGACTGCATATCGGTTAAAGACTTTATAGATGCTTATCTAGCATCATAAAAATGATAACTTGTTAATGCGTGGCCGAACAAACACCAGCGTAATGCTGGTGTTTTTCGTTGAATAGGAAAAAAATCAACATAAATCATTGCTTTAACTTAATAAATGTACACAAATTATATATATATATATTTTAACTAAACTTACTAGAAAAGTTTAGCATGAAAATTATGCTAAGAGTAGATTTAAATTTTCAGTCTAAAAGCAAAAACAAAAAATGTCCAAAAGGAAACATCCCCAAATGGACATAAATAAAAGAAATTCTTGAAATTAATGGAAATATAAAAAAAAATATGATAAAATAGATAGTGTCAAATTAAAAAATAATAAAGAAAGGAATTTAACCATGGGGTTTTTTGATAAATTAAAAAATGGATTAAATAAAACAAAGAAATCATTTGATGAAAAGATTAATACAGTTTTTAGTAGTTTTAGAAAAGTGGATGAAGACTTTTTGGAAGAACTAGAAGAAATTTTAATTATGTCAGATATTGGAATGGATACATCTGTGAAAATTATTAATAATTTAAGAGATAGGATTAAAAAGGAAAAAATAGAAGATGAAGAAGATGTGAAAAAAGCTTTAAGAGAAGAAATGCAAAAAATCTTAGAAGTAACAGATATCAGCTTACATTTAAATACAAAACCATCTGTAATTTTAGTTGTTGGTGTAAATGGTGTGGGAAAAACAACATCAATTGGAAAAATAGCAAATCGTTTGGCAAAAGATGGAAAGAAAGTGGTTGTGGCAGCGGCAGATACTTTCAGAGCAGCTGCTGTGGAACAATTAGAGATTTGGGCTAAAAGGTCAGGTGCAGATATTGTAAAAAGAGAAGAAGGAGTAGATCCTGCATCTGTAGTTTATGATGCTATTAAAATAACAAGAGAAAAAAATGCAGATGTGCTAATTGTTGATACTGCTGGAAGACTTCACAATAAAAAATATTTGATGGATGAATTAAATAAAATTCAAAAAGTAATTAACAAAGAAATGGCAGAAGCAGATAAAGAAGTATTATTGGTTATTGATGGAACTACTGGACAAAATGCTATATCACAGGTAAAAGCTTTTAAAGAAGAGGCAGATATTACAGGATTAGTGCTTACAAAATTAGATGGTACTGCAAAAGGTGGCGTTGTGATTGGTATTGTGGAAGAAAATAAAATTCCTGTAAAATTTATCGGTGTAGGGGAACAAATTGATGATATGGAAATCTTTAATGCAGAAGATTTTGTAAAAGCAATTATTTAAAGAAAACATGGATAATGAAATCAAAGATTTTTATTCATATATATTAGGAAAGTCATGCTGATTTTCTAATATATAAAAATACAATGCACACAAATTTGTTCTAGATGTGCAAAACAAGGAGGGAAAAATTTGAAGGAAGAAAGAAAAGAAACGATAGTTGAAAATCAAGAGAATAATAAGCAGACAAATCAATCGGGAAAAACAAAGAAAAAAAGTAGAATCAGAATGATTTTAGTTATTGCTTTTATTGCTATATTTGCAATTATATCGTATATACAAATACGAGGAAGTTATTTAGAATACGTAGAGTTGGGAAGTAATTATGTACAAGTATTTTGGACCAATATTATATATAGATATTCTATTATGGCAATTAACTTTGTATTTCTATTCTTTATAATTTATATGACAAACCGAGGAATTAAAAAAGGGTTGAAAGTATTTTTTGAGAAAGAAAAAATAGAAATGCCAAGATTAGTAAATAAATCTATTGCTTTAGTATTTTCTATTATTGTAAGTGTAATTATATCAGATATGATGATGCAAAAAATCATGTTAGTTATAGGAAATACATCATTTGGGATTACAGATCCTATTTTTGGATTAGATATTTCATATTATGTATTTCAAAAACCAGTAATTGAAATGTTTGTTTATTATTTCTTAGGAATTGTTATAGGATTAACTATTTATATGGCTGCTTACTACATTATAGTATTTAACCGATATTTTGATGGTGTTGATAGCCAAATGCTAAAAGAAAGTTTATTTATGAAAAAATTAACAAGAAATGTTTTATTAATTATTATAGGAATAGCAATTGCTACAATACTAAGTACACAAAACCTAATGTTTGGTAAAATTCTAACAATTGACGAGAATATAGAAATTAATGGAGCAGGAATGACAGAAGCTACTATAAAATTATGGGGATATATCTTATTTGCTTTTGTTATTGTTATATTTGCTTATAGAGCATTGAGATATTTTAAAAAAGGAAATACAGCAAAAGTATTAAAAAATTTAGTAATTATACCAATTTATTTAGTATTCTTATTTGTCATAATGGTTGCTTTTGATTTGATTTATGTGAATTCAAATGAACTAGATAAAGAAAGAACATATATATCACAAAATATCGAAAACACCAAAAATGCTTATGGATTAGATATTGATGAGAAAAGTATAGAATATTCAGGAACAATAACAGAACAAGAATTAAATGCAAATAATAATATTATTAATAATATTCCAATTATAAGTGAAGAAGCAGTTTTAACAACATTGGAGAATAATCAAACTAGTACAGGATATTATACATATAGAACTGCCAATTTGGCAAAATATAAAATTGGAGAAGAAGAAAAAATTGTATACTTATCTCCAAGAGAAATTACGAGTTCAGATAGAACCTATAGCAATAAAACTTACGAATATACACATGGATATGGTGAAATTATTACATCAGCAACAGAAAGTACAGAGACAGGAAATATAGAATACATTCAAAAAGAGGTTTCTGGAAAAGATGAAATTGTTGATATAACAGAACCAAGAATTTATTTTAGTACAGATGATAATGCTAATGTGGCAACTAACACCAAAAATAAGCAAGAATATGATTACACAGATGAAAATGGAAATGATGTAACTTCTAGTTATGATGGAGAGGCAGGGTTACAGTTAAACTTTATAGATAGATTAGTATTAGGGATTTATAAAGGAGATATCAATTTAGCATTATCTACAGAAATGACAAAAGATAGTAAGATTTTGATTAATAGAAATATTATCGAAAGGGCGAAAAAAGCATTACCATATTTAATGTATGATGAGAATCCATACACAGTTATTGGAGACGATGGAAAAATATATTGGGTTCTAGATGCTTATACAATATCAAGTAGTTATCCTTATTCACAATATACAGAAATTGAGCATGAAGGAGAAACAAGAGATATTAATTATATCAGGAATTCTGTAAAAGTGATTATAGATGCTTATAATGGAACGATGAAATATTATATTACAGATAGAACAGACCCAATAGCCATGGCATATAGGAATATTTATACAACATTATTTGTTGAACTTGATGAAGAAATACCAGAGGATATTTCAGGACACTTTGTATACCCAGAATTTTTATATAATGTGCAAGCTGAAATCTTAAAAGTATATCATAATGTAAAACCAGATGTATTATATCGATCAGATGATTTATGGGATTTTGTTAGATATAATAACTTAAATACCACGAGATCATCAGGAACTTATTTAGAACCTTACTATACAATGGTTAAGGATGATGGTAGAGAGGAATTAGGACTAATTCAAATTTACACACAAAATGGTAGACAGAATATTATTTCATATTTAGTAGGGACAACGGAAGGTGGACAAAACAAATTAGAATTATGTAATTTTTCACCTGATAGTAATATAGTAAGTCCAATGCAATTAGATCAACAAATTGAAGAAGATGAAGCAATATCATCAGAATTAGAAACATTAGAAACAACAGGTACAAGAATTACAAAAGAAATGATAATTGTGCCAATAGAGAATACTTTATTGTATGTAGAACCAATCTATCAAACTATGATTAATGAATCAGAAATACCAATATTGAAAAAGGTAATTGTTGCATCAGGAAATAAGGTGGCAATAGGAGATACTTTGCAAGAGGCACTAAACAATTTATTGTCTAATTCAGCAGTAGATATTGAGATAGAAAATACAGAAGATATAGATGGTATTATTGATTCTATTATCAAAGCAAATCAGAATCTAAAAGATTCAACGAATAATAGTGACTGGGATATGATAGGAAGCGATATAGAAAGATTACAAACATTAATTGACTCTTTAGAAAGAATGCGAGAAGAAGAAAATTCAAATACTGAAAATACGCAAAATACAGATAATACCAATGTGATAGATAACATAAATGTAATAGATAGTGTAACAAATGAAAATACAAATATGATGGATTCTGTTACAGAATAAATAAAAAATTGAATAAAAAAGATGTAAAAAATCCACCCTATAACTAAGGTGGATTTTTTATGTTCGGTTTTTTTAATAAAATAAAAAGTAAGAAAATAGAAATATTAAATACTTCCATAAATAATCTGATAGAAGCATTTCAAAAATCTAATATTGAGGAGTGGACATATATATTTGGAAGTAAAAAGGAAATTATTAAAAGAAATTTGATTGCAGGTATATTTAGAGGTGTTGGAATAGGAATTGGTGTTACTATCATAACGGCAATTCTAATCATTCTATTACAGAGAATTGTAGCACTCAATATTCCTATAATTGGAGAATACATTGCAGACATTGTTGAAATTGTGCAAAGAAGCAGGTAAAATTGCTATATAGGGTCAAGATAAATCCGATTTTCCTATACAATAAAAAGTGTGGACCGAGAATTTTTCTCGGCCCACATGAATTTTTATTATTTATTTTTCTAATTTATAAAATACTTTTTTACCTTTTTTCAAAATAGCATATCCTTCAGAAAAATCACTTTCAGAAAGTTGATAATTTATATCTGAAACTTTTTCATCATTTAGAGAAATACCGCCTTGTGAAATTAATGTTCTTGCTTGACCTTTAGAAGGAGCAATTCCTGTTTTTACAATGGCATCAACTATAGAGATATGTAAATCATCTAATTTTACAGTAGGCATATTATCTAAACTTCCAGATCCATTAAATAAAGCATTAGAGGCTTCTTCTGCTTTTTTAGCTTCTTCCTCTCCATGAATTAATTTGGTAATTTCAAAAGCAGCAATTTTTTTGGCTTCATTTATTTTTTCATCTTTTAGACTTGACAATTCATTAACTTGTTCAATAGGAAGAAATGTTAACATTTTTAACACAGTTTCAACACTACCATCTTCAATATTTCTCCAGTATTGATAAAATTCATAAGGTGATGTTTTATTAGGATCTAACCATAAAGCACCTTTTTCGGTTTTACCCATTTTTTTACCTTCTTTTGTTGTTAAAAGTTTAAAAGTTAAACCAAAAGAGTCTTCTTTTCCAATTTTTCTAATTAATTCAACACCACCAATGATATTAGACCATTGGTCATTTCCACCCATTTGAAGTTTACAACCATATTTGTTATATAAATATAAAAAGTCATAAGATTGCATTAGCATATAACTCATTTCAAAAAATGTTAAACCTGTTTCCAATCTTTGTTTATAGCATTCAGCTGAAAGCATTCTATTAACAGAAAATAAGCTACCAATTTCGCGAACAAAATCAACAAATTTTAAATCTAATAGCCAATCTGCATTATTAACAATAATAGCTGCATTATCACCTTCAAAACTTACAAATTTTTCTACTTGTTTTTTGATACATTCTACATTATGATTAATTTCTTCTCTAGACATCATTCTTCTCATATCTGTTTTTCCGAGAAGGGTCACCTATTGTAGCAGTACCACCACCAACTAAGATGATAGGCTTATGTCCACACTTTTGCATATGACTTGCTACCATCAGAGAAACAAAATGACCAACATGAAGGCTATCAGCAGTAGGGTCAATTCCAATATAGAAAGGAACAGACGATTTACTAAATAACGTCTTGATTTCAGCTGGATGGGTTAATTGTTCAATATATCCTCTTTCGTCTAAAATATCAAAAACATTTTTCATCAAATTCAATCCTTTCAAATAATACTTATAAATTTAGCAGATATATTTTTATTTTTAAAAGAAATTTGCTTTCATCTTAAAATTCTTGTATCATCAATTATTGCATATAATTCTACTTATGTAAAATAGGTATACAAACAATTACGCGGGCTTTAAAATATCATGAATAGAGAAAAATGTCTAAAAAAGCCCACTTTTGTTTTCTTTAAATAAAAATTAATTTAAAGTAATTCCTGTATTTCCTGAATTTCCTGCTTTACCAAGCTGTTGAATTTCTGACTTATATGGTTTGAAATCTTCATACTCTAGAAATCTATTTAAATTTTTCACGGAAACACCAATTTGACCAGAAATGCTATCTAAAGAATCATTTAATCCATTTTCTTGCACATAATTTAGAAAATTGGAAAATTCTATACCATCTTTAGCACTGCATTTTGGACAAACATTACCTTGTGATACATAAAAACTTCCACATCTACTACATCTATTAAATTCCATAATATACTCCTCCTAAAACTTTTTCTTTTGATGACTAAAATCGAACACATTGTATCATAAACGAATAAAAAAATAAAGAGTTTTTATAGCAAAAATTGACATTATCTAAAAACTTATATACAATAAGGAAGATAGGAGGAGAGGAAAAATGGATATATATATAGAAAATCTACCAGAACTTTTAAAAAATTATTTTAAAATTTTATCACCTGAATTTCCAACATTTTTATTGGAATATATTCATACACCAGAAATGCAAAAGCAAGCGAAAATTAGTGTGACATCTGGAACAATCTATTCTAAAATGTTTGATGAAATCTGGTATTCTAGTTTAGATCATAGTGTAGCAGTGGCTTTAATTGTATGGAATTTTACAAAAGACAAAAAACAGACATTATCTGGATTGTTTCATGATATTGCAACACCTGTATTCAAGCATTGCATTGATTTCATGAATGGAGATCATGAAAAACAAGAATCAACAGAAGAATTAACAACACAAATTATACAGAATTCAAGAGAAATTATGGCTTTATTAAATAGGGATGGTATAAAAATAGAAGAAGTATGCGATTATCACATATACCCAATAGCAGATAATGATACACCACAACTATCAGCAGATAGATTGGAATATACTTTGTCTAATGGCTTAGGTGTAAGAGAAAAATTATGGGATTTACAAACTGTAAAAAAAATTTATGAAGATATAGAAGTTCAAAAAAATGAAGAAGGAATTCCAGAATTAGGATTTAAACATAAACAAATTGCAGAAAAATTTGTGAATACCATGAGTAAATTATCATGTATTTATGTAGGAAATGAAACAAAATATTCAATGCAGTTAATTGCGGATATTGTAAAAAAGATGTATGAACAAAATCTAGTTACCAAGAAAGATTTATATACACTAAGTGAAAAAGAAATTATTCAAAAAATAGAGAACTGTCCGATTGCAGATCTTTCAAACTGTTTTAAGAAATGGGAAGATGCAACTGAAATTAAGGAAAGTGATGAATTACCTAAAGACAAATATGCAGTGGATATAAAAGTAAAACAAAGATACATTGTTCCACTTGTAGAAGAGAATAACCAATTTGTAAGAGTGGATAAAGTTTCTGAAAATGCTAAGGTAGATATAAGCAACTTTCTAAATTATAAACCAAAGAAATATGCTTATTTAGATTTTAATTTTTAAAGAAGCGTATACTTCAGCAAAATCGTTGATTTTGTCAATGTATAGATATAAAAATATAAATTAGAAAAGAAAGGAATGCAAAATGTTTGAAAATACAATTTCTATACAAGATATATTTTCAACAAGAAATATTATTATATATTTTGTAGTGATCAATATAATTGGTTTTTTGATTATGTTTATTGATAAGCAAAAAGCAAAAAAAGGTGCATGGAGAATTCCAGAGAAAACGTTATTTATTATAACAGCCTTAGGTGGTGGGATTGGAACAATTGCAGGAATGTATACATTTAGACATAAAACACAAAAATTACAGTTTGTCATTGGTCTACCATTTATAACTATTTTAGAAATTATGTTAGCTATTTATTGGATATTTTTTTAATATATAGTCATAAAAAAATAGCACACGATTTTATTTTTGTAAAATTATGTGCTATTTTGGCTTTATTATCTTTCAAAATCTTTTTCTATATTTTTAATGGCTATTTTATATCTTTCTTTAAATTCATCTACTTTTTTATCAACAGAATGTTTATCCTTAGCTTCTTTAGCAATTTCTTCTCTATCAAAAACTTTTTCTCCGCTTATAACTTGTTTAACTGCTAAAGCTAATTTTTCTGAATCATCTACAGGAACTAATATACCAACTTTTTCATTGATAAAGTCAGGTAATCCTCCTTCATTGGTAGCGATAACTGGTGTTCCACAAGCCATTGCTTCAGCAGCAACTAATCCAAATGGTTCTCTTCTTGACGGAACACAAGAAACATCTGCTATATTGTATATATCTTTTAAAACAGTTTGAGGTTGATTTCCTAAAAATTTTACATTTTTCAAATTTAGTCTTTGGGCTTGTTCTTCTAAATCTTCTCTTAATTCTCCATCTCCTGAAATCAAAGTTAAAGTATCATCATTTTCATACATAGATGCAGCATCTAATAATACATCTACACCTTTAAAATTAGTCAATTTTCCAACGAAAGATACTACATTTTTATAATTTCCAGAAACACCTAATTCTTGTAATACTTTGGATTTTTCTATATTTGTATCTCTTGTAAATACTTGTGTATCAATACCGTTTTTTATGCAAACTGTATTGACATCTTTTCCGTAAAATTTTTTTGGTTAATTCATGGCTATCTTCTGAAATGGTTACAACAGAATCTGCATACTTGGTAGCAAGTTTTGCCCAATTGGTTCCCCAAGAATCTTTTCTTGTAGCTTCATCTTGTATTCCCATTAAATCTGTTCCATGACAAGTGATTATCATTGGTATATCTTTTTCTTCACAACATTTTGCGGATATTCCTGCAAGTGTCCATACATGTTGAGCATGAACAATATCAGGTCTAAATTCTTGCATTGCCTTTTTAATTTGGCTATAAAAAACTTTTTCATACTCAGTTCTTTGTTCTGGCGTCATATCTCTAAAGTTGAATGTACTTCTTGGATGAGTTGTAAAACAAGGAAAATTCATATCACATTGATTAACCCCAGGAATCACTTCTTGATTTTTGAAAAATACAGGATATAACTGAACATTATCATATTTTTCATATTCGCTTCTATTTTCTGGAAAAACAATAGCAACGTCATCTCCTTTTCTTACGAGACTTTTAGCTAAATTAGCAGTGTAGACTCCACTACCTGAACCTGTTAGTGGAAAATGATTTACAAATAATACTCTCATACTAATCTCCTTTTCATATATTATATTATAACATAACATAATATATCACATTTTTTGGTAAACGTAAATAAAATTCGGCAATTTTTATGTTTAAGTGATAATAAATCTCATTGGGCATTTTGGTACACATAATGAAAAAAATAAATTTATAAAAAATAAAGAATGTGGATAAATGAAAAAGAAAATGTGAACAACTCGTGAACGAGAAAATAGTATTTTCAATTATTCACAAAGTTATCCACAGTATCCACAAGTATCAAAAGTGGATAAATATGACAAATAGAAAGTTAAAACGATAAACATAATATGGGGAATTTAATAAAATTGTAATAAATAAGAGAAGAAAATGTAATAAAAGTTTGCGAAAAATGATGAAATAGCAAGAAATATAAACAAAATTATATAAAAATGAATAAATTTGAAACATAAAAAAAGTATTCTTGAAATATATATGTCATATAAATGTTATGGGAAAAAAGTAGAAGAATGAATAATTTTGTAGAAATATGCTATAAGTAAGCTGTGGATAACTATATATGCCTGTGTATAACATTATATAATTGTAAAAAAATATGGTGGATCTCTAAAGTCGTTTTATAAGTATTAAAAGAAACGAAAAATAGAAGAAAAGCATATAATATTATATAATTAAAAGAAAAAAATATAAAGAGAAGTGGTGGAGAGATGATAGAGAAAATAAAAAAAGCAATAAAAAGTAAGTTATACAGAGAAATGGAAGAAAAAGATATTGGAATAGAAGAGGCTAAGCAACTTCAAAACGAAGGTGCAATTCTTTTGGATGTTAGAAGTCCACAGGAATATCGCGAAGGTCATCTAGATGGTGCAATTTCTATTCCGGAATATGATTTAAAAAAAGAAATAAAGACTATTATACCAGACAATAACAAAAATATTGTAGTTTATTGTAGTTCTGGTGGAAGAAGTAAAAAAGCACAAAAGATATTAAACAAATTAGGGTATCAAAATGTGTATAATATATATGGAGGGTACATGGTATAGAATATAGTAAGATTGTACATTATAAGCTACAATTTGAGACAAAGGCTATTTACAGAATAAGCAAAATATAGTAAAATAAAAATGGTGATATTTAGATGGAAAATAAAAACATAAAAAGACAAGTAAAAAAGCTAGTACAACAAAAGAAGTATGAAGATGTATATGTAATTTATGGGCGAAAATGGTTTAAAAAATATGTTCCGAAGAGATATCAAAAGCAAGATAGAAAAAAATTATGGAGAGAAGGAAAATTTCTAGATATCTATAATAAATATGGAAAACTTATTGAAGAAGAAGTAAAAGAAATAGATATAGAAATGGAAACAGGGAAAGAACTGGCAAAAAGACAGAAAATAAAAATTTTGTGTAGGGAAACGTTAAATGTAGCATTATCAACAATTTTGGTGTCAGTATTAGGATTGAGCACAGCTAAGAAAATTATAGAAGGTGTTTATATTGACAATCAGATAAATAAGAATCATAAAAAGTATGAAAAAGAAATTGAAGCATATGAAAAAGAGATTAAAACATATGCGAAAAATATAAATCAAAAAAATTATACGGATTTAGAAATTTTTATAAAACTTATGAAAGATATTTATCAGACAACAAGAGGGTATGGAACTCCGGAGACAGATGTTAAGGGATATTATGGAATGGATATGCAAGAAGGTGGAATTGGTGTTTGCAGAAACATAGCGGATAATATGGCAGATAAGTTAAATGAAATTAATCCAGATTATAATGCAAGATCTATTGGAGTGATTTCCAATTATTCTGATATTGAATATAATAATATAATACAAAAAACCAATTTAGATGGAGGTATGCTATTAATCAATAGAGGAAATGAAGCTAGATTATATGATGATTCAGGGGAATTAGTGAAAATAGCGACAAAAGAAAGTGACAGAGAAGTGATACAAAAATATGAAAATGGAAAAATCGTAAGCAAAGAGATTAGCTTTCAAGAAGATAATGTTGAGATAGAAGAGACATATGAGGAAAATCGATTAACATATAGAAGAATAAGTAAAGATAATGAATTTATTCAAGAAGCTTATAATGAAGATGGTAGTAAGGCTTGGGAGAATATTTCAGATAAAGATAAGATAGTAACTATGCATTATACTGATGGGGAATTGTCTACGAAAGTAATAGAGGAAGAAGATAAACGAACTACTTTTAGCTATAGAAATGGAGAGATGATAGCAAAAACTGAACAAGAATCAGAAGAATATTATAATTGCTATCTTTTTAATCAAAAAAACAAAAAAGAAAAAGATAGTATAGAAGCAAAAAGAGAAACAACTCCTAATCATGTTGTAGTAATAGCAGATGTGGAGGCAGATAATGCAACGATTATTTTAGACCCAACAAATTGTACAATTGGTACATATAAAGATGGAGACATAATTATGTTTAATGAAACGGAAGATAAGGAACCAATTAAAAGAACTTTTACAGGAGATGTTCTATATTCAGGAACAGAAAATTTTATAGAATATCCAAAGGAATGGATACAAAGCTTTTTAGATCCTTTGATATCAGTAGAAGAATTGGAAGCAAAATATGGTGTAGAAGCACAAAACAAGGCATTAGCTAAGATTGAAAAAGAAGATAAAAAGAAAAGTTTTAAAGATGAAATAAAATTTGAAGGACAAATGACAGGAAATGAAATTGTATATAATGTTACAGAAGGAAAAGCAAACATATTTGGAAAGGATTATGATTTAACAAAATAAAAAATGGAGGAAAAATGGATAACAGACAAGCACATATTAGAAATTTTAGTATTATTGCACATATAGACCATGGAAAGTCAACACTAGCAGATAGGTTAATTGAAATGACAGGTGTATTATCTAAAAGAGAAATGGAAAGTCAAGTATTAGATAATATGGAGATTGAAAAAGAAAGAGGTATTACCATAAAGTCACAAGCAGTTAGAATGATTTATAAAGCAAAAGATGGACAAGAATATACCTTTAATTTAATTGATACACCAGGACATGTTGACTTTAATTATGAAGTTTCTAGAAGTTTAGCAGCCTGTGATGGGGCTATTTTGGTTGTTGATAGTAGTCAAGGCGTGGAAGCACAAACGTTAGCAAATGTATATTTAGCAATTGACAATAACTTAGAAATATTACCAGTATTAAATAAAATTGATTTGCCAAATGCAAGAGTTGATGAAGTTAAACATGAAATTGAAGATATTATCGGAATACCAGCAGAGGATGCACCATGTATTTCAGCAAAAACGGGATTAAATGTAGAAGAGGTGTTAGAAAGAATTGTAACAGATTTGCCAGCACCTAAAGGAGATGAAAATGCAAAAACCAAATGTTTAATTTTCGATTCTTATTATGATAATTACAAAGGTGCAGTAGCTTATGTAAGAGTAATGGATGGAAAAGTAAAATTAGGGGATGAAATCAAACTAATGGCCACCAATAAAACATTTACGGTTGCAGAAGTTGGTTATTTTATTCCAGGTTCTTATATGCCTACATCAGAAATTAAAGCAGGAGAAGTAGGGTATATTGCAGCAAGTATCAAAAGTCTATCAGATATTCATGTAGGAGATACCATTACTTTAAAAGATAATCCAGCAGATGAACCTTTGAAAGGATATAAAAAAGTAACACCTATGGTATATTGTGGATTATATCCAGTAGATGGTAGCCAATATGAAGATTTGAAGGAAGCATTGGAAAAATTAAAACTAAATGATGCGGCATTAGAATTTGAACAAGAAACATCAGCAGCATTAGGTTTTGGATTTCGTTGTGGATTCTTAGGGTTATTACATTTAGAAATTATAGAAGAAAGAATTGATAGAGAATTTGATTTAGGGTTAATTACAACAGCACCATCTGTTATATATAAAGTACATAAAACCACAGGAGAGGTGATTGAACTATATAATCCAGAAGATTTACCAACACCACAGGAAATATCTTATATTGAAGAACCTTATGTAACAGCCAATATCTTAACACCAAAAGAATATGTAGGAAATATCATGGAATTGTGTCAAAGAAGAAGAGGCATTTATATTGATATGAAATACTTGGACGAAAATCGCGTTACTTTAACATATGAAATGCCATTAAATGAAATTATCTATGATTTCTTTGACAATTTAAAATCAAAAACAAAAGGATATGCATCATTAGATTATGAATTTAAAGAATATAGAAGGTCTGAATTGGTGAAATTAGATATTTATATTAATGGAGAACCAGTAGATGCTTTGAGTTTTATTGTTCATAGAGACAGTGCCTATGATAGAGGAAAGAAAATGGTAGAAAAATTAAAAACGGTTATTCCAAGAAAATTATTTAAAATTCCAATTCAAGCAGCAGTAGGTGGAAAGATTATTGCAAGAGAGACGATATCAGCAATGAGGAAAGATGTTTTAGCAAAATGTTATGGTGGTGATATCACAAGAAAGAAAAAATTGCTAGAAAAACAAAAACGAGGAAAGAAAAAAATGCGTGAAATTGGAAATGTAGAAATTCCTCAAGAAGCATTTTTATCCGTATTAAAATTAGATGATGAGTAATTTTTAAATAGATATTTAGAGGTTGATATGAATGAACTAAGAAAACAGATAGTATTTTACAATAATAAAATAATACAAAATGAAAATAAATTGTTTGAAATAGAAGAAGGTACAGTTCCAATCATGTTGTCTGCACCACATTGTGTACCACAAACAAGAAATGGTATAATAAAACCAAAAGAAGGAGAAACAGGTGCAATTGTTCAAATATTAGCTAAAAAGACAGAATGTTATGCTATTTTTAAAACAAGTCATCGAAATGATGATGCAAATTATGACATAGATAAAAATGTATATAAAGAAAATCTTAGAGAAATTATAAAAAGAGAAAATATAAAACTATTATTAGATTTTCATGGTGCAAAAAATGAAAATACTTTTGATGTAGAAATAGGAACTGATGAAGGAAAAAATATAAACCAAGAAAATGGCATAGTAATAGAATTAAAAGAAAAATTAAAGCATCAAGGGATTTTTAATATAGTAGAAAATCAAAAATTCAAAGCAAGTTCAATACACACAATATCTAAATATATTCATGAAACAACAAATATACCATGTATTCAATTAGAAATAACAGGAAGATATAGGCATATAGAATATTTGGATGGAATAAAAAAGTTAATTATAGGAATGGAAGAATTTATAGAAACAATGAAGGAGAAATTATAAATGAAAGAACAAAATTATGAAGATCAGGTAGAAGGAAGAAATGCTGTATTAGAATTATTGGAAAGCGGAAAAGACATCAATAAAATATTTGTAACAAGAGGAGAAAAACATGGTTCAATTAATAAAATTATAGCTATTGCAAAAGAAAGAAAAATTATCATTGTAGAAAAAGATAAAAGACAAATGGAGCAAATGGCACAAAATCAAAATTATCAAGGAGTTATTGCAATAGTACCTCCTTTTGAATATTGCGAAATAGAAGATATTTTAGATAGAGCAAAAGAATTAAACGAAGACCCGTTTATACTTATATTAGATGGAATAGAAGATCCTCATAATTTGGGTTCCATCATAAGAACAGCTGAAACAGCAGGTGTGCATGGTATTATTATTCCCAAAAGAAGAGCAGCGTCAGTAAATAGTACAGTAAATAAGGTATCAGCAGGAGCGGTTCAATATATGAAAATTGCAAGAGTGACCAATATAACAGATGCAATTGAAAAATTAAAAGAAAGTGGGCTATGGATTTGCGGAACAGATATAAATACGGACAAATATTATTATAATCAAGATTTAACAGGGCCAATTGGAATTGTTATTGGAAATGAAGGAAATGGAATTAGCGAAAAAGTAAAGAAAAATTGTGATTTTTTAGTAAAAATACCAATGAAAGGAAAGGTAACATCTTTGAATGCAGCAGTTTCTGCAGGAATTATTGTCTATGAAGTTGTAAAACAAAAGAAAAAATAGCAGGGAGGAAAAAATATGATAATGCCGAGGAAAAAAAGAAGAACTATAAAAGCTATAATTGTTATGATAATTTTGGCGATTATATTAGGAATATGTCTATTGTTATATACTTTGACAGATATGTTTAAATCAAATGATATATTATTTAATAAATATGTTGGTCAATTAGTTGAAAATATAGTACCAATGCTCAACGAAGAAAATATGATAACACTAAAAGAAACATTAGCTGAAAACAAATTATCATTAGATACAAATGTAAATATAACATATAGTGGAGAAGAAAATACCGATAACGGAATCAATAATCTTAAAATGCATATAGAAGGAAATACGGAAAAGCGTACAGGATATAATTATCAAAATATACAGATTTTGCAAAATGAAGATGTATTAGCAGGCATTGAATACATACAAGAAGAAGCACTTTCTGGAATTAGATTAAATGGAATAAAACAATTTTTATCTACCAATATACAAGATGAAAGTGATAATGAGATTCAGTTAATTTATAATTTGGCAAATACAAATTTTATAGAATTGTTAAAAATAACTTCTGAAGAATTACGAACTTTGGAAGATAAATATGTAAATATAATTATTGAAAATATATCTAATGCTAGTTATTCAAAACAAAGTGATGTTGTATTAGAAATAAATGAAGAAAAATATAATACAGATGCATATAGTCTTACGATTACCAAAGAACAATTTAATAATATATATATTAAGATATTACAAGAAATTAAACAAGATGAAATTATTTTATCAAAATTAGAAAAAGTAGATAATGCCATAAATACATTTTATCAATTAATACAAGATGCAGATACGTCAAATTTAAGACAAAAATTCATTCAAAAAGTAGAAGATACAATAGAGGAAATACAAAGTTCTAATATAGGAAATGATCAAAGAACAATTACTGTTTATGAAACAGATGGAAGAGCAATAAGTTTAGCAATTGATACAGAAGAGTATTTTATAAGTTTAGATGTATTGAATACACAGGAAAATAATTTTATTAATTTTTTAGGGAATGAAAAAATCGAAGAGAATGAAAAAGAAAATAGTTTTGATTTAAAAATAGAAAAAACATTTACTGAAAACAACCAAGAAATTAAATTAAACTATAATATAGTAGAAGAAGGAGAAAAAACAGCAAATGAAATCTTAATCAATCAAAAAATGGAAGATGCCTCTAAGATAAGCAATTATTATACTATTAGTAGAAGTGTAGAAGAAAATCGTTTAGACATTTCCATCGAAAATGTTACAAATGTTGTTAATGATTTTGTTTCAAAAGAACAATTGGCAGAAAATGAAAATAATATTATTATAGAAGAATTAACTGAAGAACAAGAGGAAAATGTAAGGAGTAATATAGAAGATAACATTTTCACGCAATTAAATAATATACAACAAGTGGTTTCTTTTGAAAGCATAAGAAATATGTTAGTACAGGTGAAGATAATAGAAGAGGAATTAGAAAAAATATCTAATGAAGAAATTACAGAAGCGGAAAGAATTCGATTTAATTCTGATTTTGAATTTTTTGAAGGTGAAAATATTAGCAAAGAGAGATTACTTGAATTATTAAATTTAACAAAGGAAAACATAGAGGATATTGTAATTACACAATACCAACAACAGAGGTCTTCTAACACTCAATCCAATCCATTAGAGTATATGTTAAAGATTAATAGAAATAAAGAAGAAGGAAATTTAGAATTAGCAGAAGAATTTATAAATACAATAACAGAAAGTAGAAATAATCTTTTTTCAGTAAGATTAGAATACAATGAAGAAACCGGTCTAATAAATAGCGTGTACATTACTATACAAAAATAATGATATAAAGAAGTACGTATTACAATGAAGTGCTTCTTTTTTTATAGTATAGAAAAGAGCAAATTTCTCTATAACCGCAAGCATTATACACAAGTTTTAGCTGTAAATTATAACAAGAATTTAGGGAAAAATGAAATAAAAAACCATTTATAAAAGTAAAGGAAAAAATTTACAAAAAAAAAATTTAAAAAACTTTAAAAAAAGTGTTGACAAAGATTAATGGGTGGTGTATAATAAAATTCGTTCTGAGAGAGAACGAAAAAAGTACATTGAAAAGTAAACAATAAAATCCTTTAGAGAATAAACCGAAGCGGAAAATATTTCGAAAGAAATAGAG
>CALXJS010000021.1 GCA_944388685.1 uncultured Clostridia bacterium
AATTGTTTATTGATGTTTAATATTTCATCTTTAATTTTAGGTACATCTTCTAATTGTTTATTGATGTTTAATATTTCATCTTTAATTTTAGGTACATCTTCTAATTGTTTATTGATGTTTAATATTTCTTCTTCAATTTTTGGTATTCGTTTTTCCATTTCTGGTATTTTTTGCACTTGTTTTTCTATCTCTGGTATTTTTTGCACTTGTTTTTCTATCTCTGGTATTTTTTGCACTTGTATTCTTGTTTCTTTAACTTCTTCATATATCTTTAGTAAAATACTTTCATCAATACTATTCATTCTTTCCCTCCTTTCTTTTTGTAGTATTATATATTCTAAAAGCCATAATGTCAATAAAAACTTTTCGACAAAATTCTACATATAAATTCTTTCTCTTAACTTTTTTGTTTCAATTTTTGTCATCAAACTGTAAAAAATATGTAATTATATTGAAATATTTTTTAACCGTTCTTATAGTATAATATGGTTAGATAATTATATACTAAGGAGAAGTAGTATGAGTATAAAATCAGATTTAAAAAAAGATGGAATTGAAGTAACCCAAAAATTAGATACTTTAAAGATTAATTCTATTGCTAAAAATATTGCTACTAAATTATGTCAGACCTTTCCTTCTTATGGATTAAATGAGAATGAACTTTTTATAAAATTGTCTAGACTAGATATGTATAAAGCAAAAATGCCTGACGGAATGGCAGAAGCAAATTATTATTATAAAAATACGTCTATCTATTTTAACGAACATATCCCTGAAGAAGATATGGAAGAATTTGCTATTCATGAATGTATTCATTATCTTCAAGAAGTAAAAGATAAGAGAAATTATTTATTAAAAATGGGATTATGTGACTATACAGAGTTTAAAATTTATGGATTGGGCTTAAATGAAGCCGCTGTTCAATTAATGTCTTCAAAAGTAATTGGTATTCCAAAAGACTATGTGAAATATTTTGGAATTAGTTTTGAAACAACTAGTCCTTCTTATTACCCTTTAGAATGTTGCTTAGTTAATCAATTAGCTTTTATTGCAGGTGAAGATATTTTATTTAAAAGTACTTTAAATAGTGATGATAATTTTAAAATAAAATTTTCTGAATTGACATCACCAAAAGCTTTTATGGCAATTCAGAATGCTATTGACGATATTTTATTTGCAGAAGAAGATATCATCAAATTGAATAATAAAATCGCTTTAGTAGATGATAGAAACAAAAAAGTTGATGACATGGTAAAAAAGATTGATGACTTAAAAGAAAAAATAAAGTTAACGTTTCTAAGGACACAGAATCTAATTATTTCTAGCTATTTTGATAAAGCTTTCTTGAATATAACCAATTTAGAGGAATTAGAAAAATATAGAAAAGCATTATACGACATAAAATCCTATCTAGGTTTTGCAGAAGGGTATACCTTCTTTAATGATTACTATATCGAAAAAATGGCACAATTAGAACATAAATATAATGTATTAGAAAATGGTGGCATAGAAACTGCTATCAATATAAAAACCAAAAGTGAAAGTAAAATTATTTCTCTATTTAAAACCATTAAACGATTGATTTTGGGAAAATCTTATGAAACTGAACACAATGATGTAGACTAATAAAATCCTTTTTTAAGTTTTTTCTTCATTTAGGACATTTTAAGTGTGCATTATTGTTCAGTACCAATTTTATGTAAGTAAAATTGTATGCAATTGTTAGAGCGAAGCGACGTTCTTGAATAGGAAAAATCAACATTAGTTCAAACTAAAAGTCGATTTTTTTTTGAAATAAACTATAAAAGTTGTGATAATTTAAAAATTGAAACTCCTATAATCAACGCAAAGCTATAATATAACTTTGCGTTTTTATAAAATGGATACATTCTATCTTTATTTTATTATATTTTTTATTATATTTTTTGCTGCTTCTCTTCCAGAATTTGCAGCCCATGCAACAGTTCCTTTCATTCCTGCCAAATCCCCACCTGCAAAAATCTTAGGATTAGAAGTTTTATATTCTTCATTTACTTCTATATTTCCCCATTTATTTAATGCTAATTTTAAGTCCTTTACATATTCTTGTGGTTTTGAACCTAATGCCATGACAATGTAGTCAACATCTACTTGATAATTGCTATTTTCAATATTAACAGGAGATAATCGACTTTCTCCTTCTTTTTGCACTAATTTTGTTTTAATTAATTCTACTTTTTCTACTTGTTTATCTCCTAAAATTTTAACAATATTATTTTGAAATGCAAACTTTACACCTTCTGCTTTTGCATCTGCTATTTCTTTTTTTTCTGCTGGCATTTGTTCTTCTGCTCTTCTGTAAACAACAACCACTTCTTCTGCTCCTAATTTGTTAATAGTTCTGGCACAATCCATTGCAACATTTCCACCACCTGTTACAATTACTTTTTTACCTTTATAGTCTGGATGTAAATTATATTCTAATAATTCATTTCCTCCATAAACGCCTTCTAAATCTTCTCCTTCTACACCCATTTTAGAAGAAACATTTGCACCAATACTTAAAAATATAGCATCATATTGATTCTCTATATCTTTTAATGTAAAATCTTTTCCAAGTTCTTGATTATATTTTACTTCTATTCCTAAATCCAATATATCTTTTACAGTATTTTCCACGATTTCTTTTGGTAATCGAAAATCTGGTATACCAAACATCAATAATCCACCTAAATAGTTGTACTTTTCATATATTACAACTTGTATACCTTCTTTTGCCAAAAAACCTGCACACGTTAGTCCTGCTGGTCCTCCTCCAATAATAGCTACTCTTTTGCCATTCTTTTCTACTTTGTCATAACAATCTGATAAATGATATCCCAATTCATGTACTTTATCAAATGTATATGCTTCTAATTCGCCTATTGAAACTGGTTCCCCTTTTATTCCTCTTACACACGAACCTTGGCATTGTTTCTCATGGGGACAAATTCTTCCGCATACCCCTGGTAACACTGTTGTTTCTGATAAAATCTTATAGGCTTCAAAATATTCCTCTTTTTTTAATGCTTGTATAAAATCTGGTATACGATTATTTAATGGACAACCTTTTAAAGAACATGGTCTTACTTTACAATTCAAACAATAATTAACTTTCTCTTCTAGTTCTTTTTTCATTTTCTTCGCCTCTTTTCAGTATTAACTTTATCTTTTACTATTAAAATGTAATTTTCTATAACGGAAATGCATTTTTTATATTTTACACTGTTTAAATCCTCCCGTCAATAAAACTGACTTAATAGATAAGTTTTTCATAAATAATTCATTACAATTCATGTCAGAAATTCATCTAATTAGCCAAAAGTTATATTATAATATTTTATTCATTAAATGGCTAATATTCTTCCATTTGCACATTTAAATTCATAAAATATTATAATATAACTTTTGGTTCTTTTATTGTATAGAAAAAATCGGATTTTATCTTGACCCTATGTGGATTTTTCCGTATACAACAAGGTTAGGTTTCTTATATTTGTGAAGTACTGCAAAGCAGTCTTCATATGTATGCATAGAAATCTTTGATTTCGTTATGCACGCTTTCTTATATGAAATCCGTGAATTGCAATAATTCTATTTTACTTGAGTTCCATTTCTTCTACTACTTTTTGTAAATCTTTTATAAAATCAATTTTTTTCGTTTCATCACGCAATAGTGCTGCTGGATGCCAAGTTGGCATATATTTGATGCCTTTCTTCTCTACCCATTTTCCTCTAGAAGCTGTAATACCATATTCTTTACCTAAAATATTCTTTAGAGCAACACTTCCCAATAAGACAACAACTTTCGGCTGTACAAGAATTACTTGATTTCTCAAATAATCTAAACAAGCAGTTGCCTCGTCTTCTTCTGGATTTCGATTTGCAGGTGGTCTACATTTAACAACATTTGCAATATACACTTCTTTTCTATTAATCCCTAATGTCTCAAATGCTAAGTTCATTAATTTACCTGCTCTTCCTACAAATGGCTCTCCTAATCTATCCTCATCTGCCCCTGGTCCTTCTCCAATAAACATTAACTCTGCCTGTTTATTTCCTGTTCCAAATACAATATGTTGCCTAGTCTTACACAATTTACACTTTTGACAATCTTTAATTGATTCTTCTAATTCTTCCCATGTTTTGAACATTTTTATTACATCCTTCTATTTTTTACTTTCTATTTTTAATTGTTACAATTCACAGCTATAATTATCTTACTTAAGCCAAAAAACAGTAATATATAAATATTTTATGAAATTAAATGTGCTAATGAAGAAATATTACAAATTCTTACATTATCAAGTAGGAGAATCTCAGACTTGCGGTTCAGAGGTGCCTGCTTTATAATGTTAGAATTTGTATATTTGGAAATAGCCAGCCATTTAATGAATAAAATATTTATATATTATTGCTTTGAGATTATTTTATAAATTGACTGTGAATTGTAAGTTTTAATTCAATAACTGCCGTTTCTGTATTATATGCCTTTTTTTCTACTCGATAAGAGTGTATAATCTCTGAATTACAAACACTACAAATTCCTGAATCGATAATATTTTCTGGCTTTAATCCCTCTTGTTGCAAAAGCACTTGATTAATTAAAACAGTATCAATATTCCATTTTGTATTTTCTATTTTTTCTTCTATAAAATCGTTTACTTGTATTCTTTTTTCTTTATTTTCTTCTATATCTATGAATTTACCATTTTGCAAATCGCAAAATTCTTTTTCAAACATGTCTTTAACATCTTTATCTACTTCAAAATGACATTTTCTAATACTTGGACAAATACAGCAAATGATATCTTGAGGATTACTTCCAAATTGTTTTACCATTTTTTGAATTGTTTTAACGGCTATTCTTTGCAAGGTGCCTTTCCAGCCAGAATGGACATTTGCAATCACACATTTTACTGGATCAAAAAACAATAATAAAATACAATCTGCATTTGTTGTTGCTAACATAAAATTCTTTTGGTTTGTAATTAATCCATCTTCTATACCTTCTTCTGCCAAACTAAAGTCTGGTTCATTTCTATTTACTTTCTCTTCAACAATTTTTACAACATCTGTATGGTTTTGATTTGCTTGCACAATATGTGTATAATCACTTTTTATACTATTGCACAATTTTTTATAAGATTGTTTGGCTAATTCCATTCTTTCCATTGGTGCTGGTTTTTGATCTATTGTAGTTGTTTTAAATCCTACATTTAAACCTAATGCATATGCATGACAAATCGTGTCCTTATATTGTAATAGTCTTTTAAATTGTAAATATTCTATATTGTTATCTCTTACGTGAAGTATATTTTTATTTGATAAATCTTTCATAAATTCTGATATAGGCTATCTTACTTAATATGATTTCCTATACCTTTCTCCTTTCTCTAAAATTGTATAGATATTCATTTGACCTGATTTAATTCATCATATTTTCTCTCTTCTTTAGAATATTCTTCAGGTTTTAAACCTACTCTAGTTTTCATATATTTTCCCAGTAGAATGTACATAATTGTAAATAGAACACCAATTACTATCATACAATATACCGTTGCCATTTTGTCTAATAAAAATGAAGCTAATAATCCTGCTAACATTCTAAATACATTTCTAAATAAATTATATGCTGCAAATATTTTTGTATCTATTTTTTCATTTGAAAAGTTTCTAAGATATCTATCGATAATCGTATAGAACATTCCCATATCAAATTTATACACAAAAAATGAAGCAATTACCATTACTAATAAAACTATATATGTTTGTGCTTTAATACCAAATATACCCGCTATAATTGTACTTATCGAAAGTAGCATACAAATTGTAAATAGAGATTGATTTCTAAATTTATTATGAAATTTTGCTTGCATTTTAGATGCATAGGCACTTGCCAATCCTCCTATAGCTGCAATTATTCCTATTACAAAAGAAGATAGCCCTATATCTTCTTGCAAACTGACATGATATGTTGATAATATTGATAACAAAGAATATATCAGTGATGCACATAAAATTAATGCTTTTAATCTTTCTGATTTTAACACAAATGCAAATCCCTCTTTCACATTTCGCATTTCTACCCTATATATTAACACTGCATTCCCTTTTTTCTTTTTCTTGACTGGTTCTATAAAACCAATTGATAATACTGTAACAAGAACCAATATTAGCAATGATAATATAATTGGTAAATATCCATTAATCGTAAATAATGCACCTGCTATTACCTTTGAAATTGCACCTATGACATAATATCCTGAGGCTCCTTTTGAACTAATTTTTGAATATATTTGACTTTTATATCTTGATGGTGGTATAGATTCATTTAATAAACTCGGTTCTGCTATATTTTTTATAGTAAAAGACATTGCACTAAAAAATTCAGCAATAATCAAATCTATTAAATTTCGACTCATCATGATCATAACCATATAAAGACAGCTTAGAATATTTCCTAATATTATGCTATTTTTTCTTCCCAAAAATTCCACAATGATATTGGCAGGAATTTGTAATGCCATACTAAAAAATGCATAAAATGTACTTTTTAGCATAACATCTGCTGCACTAATGCCTTTTATTTGTGTTAGAAATAAAAAGTCAATGGTATAGAAAAATAGATAATCCCAAGCAAGTCTTTTATATGTTGGAAATATTCTCATATTCGTTTTTCTCATCATTTGTACATCTTTGGTTTCCACTTTTTTCCTCCTTTTCATTCGTTTATAGCAAATATTTTATCGATTTACAATTTGCTAATTTCTTTTTTCATTTTTCTTATTATATCATCTTTTGTCAATTTGTTAATATATTGATATGTATTTTCTTTTCTTCTTGGGTCAAAGGTGCATATAGATTTATATTCGCAATATTCGCATGGTGTTTTTCCATTTTTGTAATATGGCTTTAAATCAATATTTCCATTAAAAATTTCTTTTCCAATTTCTTTTATCGTTTGATAAATGTATTTTTGTAATATGCCAAATTCTTCTTGTTTTACGCCATTTGTCCATTTTTCAATGACCTCTCCAGACTTGCTAATGGCTGCTGGGACCATTTTAGAAGTTCCTGTCGTTAAAGAATTATCATTCATTTTAATCACTTTTACGTCTGCTATAATTAGTCCTTTCATTTTAAAGTTTTTTCTGATTAGTTCTTCTATTTCTTCATCTTCTATTTTTTTATCTGCTTTTATCATTTGCTCTAATAGTGAAAAATAGAATATTCCTGCTGGAATTAAGTCTTCTTCTTTGCATACAGCGTCTGCATAAGTTAATAACTGTATTTGCAATCCTGCATACACCTCATTTAAGTCAATATTTTTACTTGAAGATTTGTAATCAATAATTCTTAAATAATTTCCATCATCTTCTTTTGCTATGTCAATCCTATCAATTTTACCTGTAATCTCAATTCTTTTTCCATCTTCTAATTCCAACCTAATTGGCTTATATTCTCCTTTTGTATCAAATTCTACCTCTGTTCCTTTAATCGTAAAATCACTATAAATCAAGGTTTGAATTATATATTTTAAAGCTTTGCTAACAATCTTTTTTAATCTTCTTACAAGAATATTGTATTTTACCGTTGCTTTAAAGATATAGTTTTTTGACAATTCCAAATCTTCATCAATAATTTTTGATATAATTTTTTGAATATCTATTTCCTCTAATTCTGCCAAATTTAAACCATTTTCATGTACATACTTAAAAAATTCGTCAATTGTTTCATGCATAAAAGAGCCTGTATTAAAACTTTGAATTTTCAACTCTTCTTTTGGTTTTACTTTTAATCCATATTGTAGATAATATGAAAATGGACATCTTCGATACTGCTCTAATCTTGATACACTCGTATGCAAAGTATTGCCATATAGTTTATCCATGTTTTCTTTTTTCAATTTTTGGGGTACATTGGTATAGGCTAATCCTTCCATGTCTTGCTCTAGCCTTGTATTCCATTTAGGATTTTGTTTGTACCAAGCATATACTGCATACCATAGTTTTTCTATATCTTCTTTATTTTTTAGTTGATATATTTTTTCTAGTAATTCTTCATATGTAATATTTTGATTCACAACCTCATATTGCTTGGTTATAACATCACTTTGTTCTTCTAATTTTGGAAAAATCTTTTTTATTTTATGGATTAATATAGATGGTCTTAATGCTTTTCCCTCTCCATCTGATGAGGCATATGATAAATACATTTCTTGCTCCGCAGTTGTAAACACTTTATAAATATTAAAATTTTCCTCATACAGATTTTCTAGTGTACCATTGGCTAATTCTATACCATCATTTTTTAAGCGTTCTCTATCTGTATCATTTAAAAATCCTTCATCTTTATTCACACTTGGGAAAACACCATCATTTAAACCAATAACAAACACAACCTCTACCTTGTGACTTCTCGTTCTATCAACATCTCCTAAAGTCACTTGGTCCTGTGTTGCTGGAATTTTACCCAATTCACTATTTTTTAATCCAATTTTTAAAATTTTACTATATGTATCTATATTCATTTTGTCTTCTTTAAATACCAAAACGATTTCATCAAAAACTTCTAAAATGATATGATAACTTTCCACATATTCATTTGCTAAATCGATTAATCCCATCTCTTCTAAATCTTTTACTTTTTTAGAAATCTTTTCCTCTATATTTTGTTTTTGCAAAAATCCATAGATTTGTTTAGTAATATTTATCGCTGTTTTTTCTTTATCAATATTCTTTTTTAAAGTGATTAATGGCTCTATAATTTGTTTTCTAATTTCATTTAGTCTTTCAATCTCTTGTTTCTTATTCTCATCCTCCATTTCATATTTGAAATCTTCTTTCCATTTATTTCGCTTAATGCCCCATTTTGTACAATAATTTTCTAATTTAAAAATTTCGTCATCTTCTATATCTAAAAAGCCTAACTTGATATAATTAAACATTGCTTCATTTGCATAATTGGTTGTAAAGATTTCTAAAATAGAAAGCACATACTGCACAATCACATTTTGGTTCAAATCTCTTTTTTCATCAATAAATACAGGAATATCATATTTTGCAAAAATACTTCTTACAAGTGAAGAATACATATCTATATTTTTAGTAATCACTGCCATATCTCTATATCGTAACTGGTTTTCTCTTACCATTTTACAAATGGTTTTTGCTACATTTTCAATTTCAGAATACCTATTTTTAGCTAAAAATAAATATATGTTTTCCACATCTTTTGCATATTTTGTGGATTTTGTACTATACAAATTTTGACTTAACACTTGTAATTCTTCACTTTTTAAACGATATTGTTTCTGCAATTCTACTGGTTCTTCTAGCTGAAAGTGATTTTCATCAACAATTCTAATTAGCTTTTTTAAGGTTTGTTTGTTTGAATAAAATATATCTATATCTGGATTGGTATCTCTTTCCAAATTATCAATACACATCGTGATATTAACTTGTTTTGCATATTTGATAAATTGTTTTATCACTTCATATTCTTGTGCTGTAAATCCTGAAAATTCATCAATGTAAATAATACTGTTTTTAATCCAACTTAAATCTTCTATACTCTTTGCTAAAAAATCTAATAAATCTGTTTCTTCAATATAATTTTGTGAAATTTGTTCCTCATAATTTTGATAAATACATCGGATATCTTCTAACTTTGTTTTTAAATACTTATCCTCAATGGTTTCTATCTCAGTATTTAGTGTTTCTAAAGTAATACCATGTTTTTTGAACTCTGTTATGCTTTGAATTCCAATTTCAATATTCTCATCACTTTTCCCTAAAAATTGAAAATCATTTTGATGTTTTGATAAAATTAAATAAATCAGCATGGCTTTTCCACACTTTGATAGATTGGTTTTATTTCTTCCACCAATTTCATTTAATGCTCTATTTGCCATTCTACTAAATGTTATAACCTCTGCATTCATAACCGCTTTTTCTTTTAAAAACCCCATTAAATTTTTCTCTGCTGTAAATGAAAATTGTTCTGGGGTTATATAATATATATTTTCTTCTTTTTCTATTAACTTTGCTATTTCTGAAAAGCACAAACTGCTTTTTCCTGTTCCTGTTTTTCCATAAATAATTCTTAATCCCATAAAATTCTCCTTTTATCCAATTGGGGACGTTTCTTTTTTGACACTATGCTTCTCTTCTCCAATAAAACAAATATTGTTGTGCTAATCCTGCTAAATCTCCAAATTTTTCTTTTGCAATTTTTTCAATCTGTTTTTTGTTGACCTTTGTTTCATCTTCGTTTCTGATATATAAATCATTCATTACTCTTCTTACCCACACATCTATTGGAAATACCTCTAAACGTTTTAAGTCAGAAAACAATAATATGCAATCTGCAACTTTTGGTCCCACACCTGAAAGGGTCAATAGTTTTTCTCTTACTTCTATTGTGTTTGGATTTTCTTCTAACTCCTGTAAGTTCACTTTTCCTTCCAATATCATTTTTGTAGTTTCATACAAACGAATATCTCTAAAACCTAATCCTAATGCTCGATATTGCTCCACAGTAACATTTTTCAATTCTTCTGGTGTTGGAAATGTATAATATATTTTTCCATTCCATTTTATTTGCTTTCCATATGTTTTGGATAGTCTTTCGATAATCCCTTTTATTCTTGGTATATTGTTATTAGCAGATATGATAAAAGATATAATTGTTTCCCATAAGTCTTGATTTAAAATTCTAATACCTTTACCATATTGAATACTATCTTTCATATAGTTATCGATGTGAGATAGATTTTCTTTTATTTCTTCATAATTTCTATCCATATCAAAATATGTGTGTATTTCTTCTTCTAAATTTTCAGTTTTACATATACCAGTAAATATATAATCTTGTCCTTCTTTCTTTATATTGACCACATTTTCTTTCCATATTCCTGTATAACTTCCGTCTTCTTGCTCATTCCATCGAAAGCATTGTCCACATTCAAATATGTCTTTTAAATTAAATGTTTCTAGGTTCTTTAATATGTATTGTTGCTCTTTCATCATATTTCCTTCTCTCTTAAATATCTTTTCAAAAGAAATGTTATAAAATATGGAAATGTATAAAATTTGCCATTAAATCCTATATTTTTATAGCCTAATTTTATACCATATTGTATGTCTTTATATTTTTCGCTATCTATCAGATTGTTTAGAGAAACTGTTGAATCATCTGTTGCTTTTACTTCTACTGGAATTAGTGTTCTTGCATCACGAACAAAGAAATCCATTTCAATTGTTCCTTTTTCATTTTTATAAAAGTAAAGGGAATATCCTTGTTTTACTAGCATATCAGCCACAATGTTTTCGTATATTGCACCTTTATAGGTATTAAAGTTTTGGTTATTTCTTAAATCTTCCTGTGCTTCTTCATCCAAAGAGCCAATCAACAGTCCAGTATCTCTAAAGTAAATTCTAAAATTATCTGGGTTATAATTTCCTTTTAAAGGAAGTTCTGGTTGCTCTAAGCAATAACAAACATTTATCATTCCTGCATTATTTAACCAGTCAACTGTTCCAACATATTCTCTGCTTCTTGCACCCTTTTCTACTTTTGAAATTTGAAATTTTTTATTTTCATTCCCTAAAAATACTGGTATTTTACGATATACATTTAAGATTTTTGCTTGGTCTAATCCTCCAGCATATTTTGTTATGTCTTCTTCATAATCTAAAAGGATTTGCTTTTGCATTTTTAATGTTCCACTATAATTATTATTCTTTACAAAGGTATTGACAATAGCTGGCATTCCACCTATTATCATATATTCCTTAAAGTTATCAAACATCACAGAAAGTTCTGTGTTAGAAAAAGGTGTTAATGTTTTCATATGTTGATATAAATCTTCTATTTGACTTTCTTTATATCCTTTTGCCCAAAGAAATTCTTCAAAATCCATTGAATACATCTCATAATCTTCTTTATTTCCAACACTATTAGATTCAATTTCATTATAATTAATTCCCATAAGTGAGCCAGAACATATAACGTCATATCTTCCATCTTCTCTAAAAGCCTTTAATGATGTTGCACAATTTATACAATCTTTTAATTCATCAAAAAAAATCAATGTCTCTCCTGGTATAAATTCAAGATTTGGATTTCTGAGTGAAATATTTTTAATAATTGTATCTACTTCAAATCCATCGTCAAAAATGTCTTTAAATTGTTTTTGAAGTATAAAATTAATTTCAATAACACTTTTATAATTTTTTCTTGCAAAGTTCCTGATAGATTCTGTTTTTCCTATCTGACGAGCACCTTTTACAATCAAAGGCATTTTATCTGGATTATTTTTCCAATCGATTAAATATTGGTCTATTTTTCTTTTTAATAGTTCCATTTTTCATCACCTGTATATAGTATATCACAAAATTCCATGTATGTGCAATATATTTTATCACAAAATTCCAGAAATTTTTAACATGTAAAATCACAAAAATTCTTTTTCTTTTGAGTTTATCAAGACTTGTGTAAATCTTAAAAACACCTTATACTAAGACTATTCATCCTAGTATAAGGTGCATTTTATTCAAAATTAACTACAAACTCCAAATCTGTATTTTTTAACTCCTTATATTCTTCCTGTTCAAATTGATATCTCAAATTAATAATTCTCACCGTAATTTGTTTTGGTTCTGTTAATTCCTTATCCAAAGAAGATGCCATTGTTTTAGAAACACGTGTTAAATCTTCTGTATTATTTTGATACTCTGATTGGGTATTAAATACACAATAATCATTAAATTTATAATATTGATTTTCTTGATATTTTTCCTTTAAAAAACCTGTTATATAGTCTTTTGTATATACAAGATTTTCCCAAAGAGAACTATTTAATATATTATTATCCTCATCAAATATTAAATAATCATAGATAACCGAATTTATATTTTTCTGATTTTTACTTTCAAATTCAACAGTAGCTTCTAATACATTGTTTTTCTCAATACTTTCCTCATTGCCTTCTGGATAATAACTTAGATCTGATAATTTAACTGTTAAATCTTCTAAATCTATTTCTTGATTTTGTGTAAAAGGTTCATTCAACTTTCCGTTTTGTATTGTGGTTTGCATAGTATTTCTATTATTGTAATTTTCTCTATTTTGAAAATATATAAAAATTAAAACAACCAATATAATAACTATAAAAATACCAATACCTATTTTTACCCCTTTGCTCATATAATTACCCCCTTTTATAAATTCCTTTTATTTTTTCTAATTTTCTTTGTATAATTTTAACTTTGTTACACATAAAGTTATTTGTCAATTTAAAACTCTATTTGTATAATTAAATACTGGTTTATAAATTTGGCAGATATGTTTCCCCCATTTAATTCCACTAATTGTTTAGCAATTGATAAGCCTAGACCTGTGGATTTTTTAGCATTTTCTACAGTAAAGTATCTATCAAAAATCTTTTGGACAGTAGTTGCATCTAAAGAAGTTGCTTTGTTTGCAAATGTTATTTTTCCTTCTTTATCTAGTACCACTTTAAAGTCTCCATTACTATATTTTCCTGCATTTGATAAAATATTTTCAAATATTCTAATTATTGTATGTTTATCTAAATTTCTATACACTTTTTCTGCACATATTTCTACTTGTGGTTCTATATTATTTTCTTTAAAAATCGTATAATCATTTGCCAAGGCTTCTTCTAGTAATTCATTTAAGCAACATTCTTCTTTTTCTATTTTTGTTTCCATGTCCATTGTTTTGGAAAAGTCAAATAATTGCTCTGTAAGTACAGTTAATTCATTTATTTTTCTATCAATAATTTTTAAATATTTTTCTTGTTCTTCTTTATTTTCTCTTAATAGTTCTATATATCCACGAATTGCAGTAAGTGGTGTTCTCATATCATGAGAAATATTTGTGATTATTCTTTTTAATTCTTGATTTCCATTTTGGTATTGCAATTGTTGTTTTCTTAATTTTTTCAATTCTCTATTGATTTCATTTGCTAATTTTTTTATATCTTTGTCTTTGGTAGTTATTGTTATTAAAGTGTTTGTATCTGATTGTAATATATTACTAAATGATACAGCTATTTCTTTCATTGATTTTTTCATGATATATATTTTGATGATTGCAAAAAGTAATATGATAAATAATATAACAATAATTACATATAGCCAATTCACAAAAATTCCTCCTATTTTAATTCTTTTCTATTGAACAAATATATGCCTATACTGTTGATAATAAATGTTATTCCTAATGAATATACCCATAGCAATTGTATATTTGCTTCTTCTCTATATGCAAGCCAAGATATTTGTATAACTTGTCCTGTTGGAAAAATATTTAATATTTCATCCCCTGGTGTTTGTAAAATTGCCATTATCATCATGGCTAATGTTAATAATAGGCAAATAACTGTTGAGATTGTTATGTTAGAACATATTAAAGATATAAATGTGAAGATACCTGCATAAAAAACTATTATCATAAAACTGTCTAATAACACATATAGGAAGTCTGATATAGGTATTTGTATTCCTCCAAACATTGGTATTCCAATACTTGCAACGATTAATAAGTAGATTACTTCAACTATAATTCCTACAACAACACTCATAATAAAATTAGCAATGTATACACTTATTCTACTATGTCCTGCTATCAATTTATTTCTAATCACACCATCTGAATATTCTGTACCTACAAATAAGCTTGTAAATAATGACATCAAAAAACCTATAATAACAAGGTTGTCTACTAAAAGTCTATCTGTAGTTTTTAAGTCTGTTAGTGGAAATCCATATTGAATATCTTTTAATTCATCTGTATATCTGGAATATAGCACAAACAATGCCATAACAATACTTACAACAATGATAAAATAAAATATTTTGTTTTTCTTTAATCTAAAAAAACTTGCATTTAATAATTTATACATTGCTTTCACCTCCTATTAAATTAATATAATAGTTTTCAAGTGACTCTTCTTTTTCTGTAAATTCCTCTATTATACAATTTCTTTTAGAAAGTGCAACAGCAAATCCTGAAATATTTACAGTATCATATATATTGATTTTTCCATCATCTTTTATTTCATATGATATTGAATTTTCCTCTAAATATTGTATACATTCTTTAAGATTATTTACCTTTACTTCTATTCTTTTTCTACAATTTTGTTCTAATTCTTGTTTACTAATTTCTTGAATTATCTTGCCATGATTTAAAAAACCATAATGTGTTGCAACCTTTGACAATTCGTCTAAATAATGACTTGATATTAAAAATGTTATCCCTTTTTCTTTGTTTAATTTTAAGATTAGTTCCCTAATTTCAATAATCCCTTCTGGGTCTAATCCATTAATTGGTTCGTCTAAAATTAAAAAGTCTGGTTCTCCTACTAAAGCAATGGCAATTCCTAATCTTTGTTTCATTCCCAAAGAAAAGTCTTTTGCTTTCTTTTTTCCCGTATTGCTTAAACCTACTTGTTTTAAAATTTCTTTTAGATTTTCTTCACTTGGTAAGCCCAGTATTTTATACTGTTCTTTTAAGTTATCTTCAGCAGTGGCATCTATTCTGATAGATGGTGTTTCTACAATGGCTCCTATTCTTTTTCTTTCTTCTTTCATTTTTTTATCTGTATTTGAAACTCCATACATCATAAATGTTCCACTTGTTGGTTTTTGCAAACTACAAATCAATCGAATTAAAGTGGTTTTTCCTGCTCCGTTTTTTCCAATAAGACCATAAATAGCACCTTTTGGTATGTGCATATTTAGGTTATCTATTGCTTTGAATTTATTATATTTTTTCTCCAAAGCTTTTGTTTCTAAAATATATTCCATAACCTCCTCCCTTCAAAATTTACTTTACTACAAAATCGTTAAGAAATCGGTTAAGAAAATAGTTAAGATTTCGTTAAAATTTATTCGTGAATTTTAAATCCAATTCCCCACACAGATTCAATATATTCTTCTTCTGTGACTTGTCTAATTTTCTTTCGAATATTACTAATATGTACCTTCAAAGAGTTTTCGTCACAGTCTAATGTGTCATTACTTATAAGTTCTAATAATTTTGATTTTGTTACTACTTGTTTTGGATTTAATAACAATTGTTTTAAAATGGCAAATTCTGTTTTTGTTAAATATATTTGCTGGTTTTCGATACATACTGTATGATTTTCTAGATTTAACACCATCTGTTTATACTTTAATTTTCTATTTTTTGTATTTTCTTTTTTACCTTTAAGCATTCTGAATTGTACTTGTATTCTAGCCAATAATTCTTCTGTTGAAAATGGTTTTGTAAGATAATCATTTGCACCACTTAATAAAACATTGACTTTATCTTCTAAAGAAATTTTTGCACTCATGACAATAATGGGAATATCTTTTACTTGTTTTATAATTTCTTCTCCATTTAATCCTGGCAACATTAGGTCTAATAAAATTAGATCTACGGTTTCCTTTTCTAAAATCATTAAAGCTTCTGTTCCTGAATAACTGTCTAGTACTGTATAGTTTTCTTTTTCTAATACTTCTTTTATATAATTATGAATATCTGTATTATCTTCTACAATTAATATGGTTCGCATCATATCGTATCTCCTTACTTTTTCTAATCTTATCATAACTCGCTTTAATATACAAATAAAAAACTATATTTCCGACAACACATTATGAACCAAAAATAAATTTTGAAGGTGACCTCAATGTCTTTACAATTGTACCCCTTAACTTAATGACATTATGATCACCTCAAAATCTACCTAAAATACTTTTTTCTATTCATTCTTAAAGCCTAACCCTAGCACTTCTCTTGAATTGGTTATAATCACAAAGCCTTTTTTATCAATTTTCCTTATGATTTGTATGGTATGTCCTACATCTTTTCTTGTAACAGCACACATCAAAATTAATTTATCAGAATTAGTATACATTCCTTTTCCATAAATGCCTGTCGTTCCTCTTCCAATTTGTTTTCCAATTTCTTTTGCAATTTCTTCTGCCTTGTCAGAAACAATATAAATTAGCTTTGTAAAATAGATACCTTCAAATAATATATCAATGATTTTCCCCATTAAATAAATAGCAATTGCTGAATATAACCCAATTTCAATTTCTTTTAAGAAAATCATATTTAAAGCCACAATTCCAATGTCTATCAAAAAAATAATCTCTCCTACCTTAATTGTTGGTTTATAAATTTTGGCTATATAACTAAATAGATCTGTTCCTCCTGTTGAACTATTTACTTTTAATAAAATAGCTGTACCTACTCCCATTAAAATTCCACCATAAATACAAGCCAAAAATTTATCACTTGTTAATGGTGTTACCTTATCTAATATATCTATAAATACAGATAGACAAACAGTTCCTAAAATTGATTTCATAAAAAATGTTTTTCCTATTTTTAATATAGACATTAAAAATAATGGGATATTTATAATTAGCATACTAATTCCCATTGGCAAGCTTAATAAATAATATGTTATTGTTGCAACCCCTGCTACGCCTCCAGAAGAAAGTTTATTGGGTAATAAAAATAAGGATACCGCTACTGCAATAATAAATGCACCTAAAATTGTTCCTAATACTTCTATCACTGTTTTTTTTATTTGGATTTTTTCTTTTCCGCTCATAATAAAAATCACCTTTATTACTATTATTGGTAAACGCAGGTGTTTTTATTCCCAATTAGTTTATTTAATTTATTATTAAAGCCAAGTATATATATTATATTTTACTTATTAAATGGCTGACATTGTAGAATATACAAATTCTAACATTATAAAGTAGGCACCTCTGAACCGCAAGTTTGAGATTCTCCTACTTGATAATGTAAGAATTTGTAATATTCTTACATTTGCACATTTAATTTCATAAAATATAATATATATACTTGGCTTTAATACTTCTAATTTAATTCTATTTATTTTTTGCTTAACTCTTTTTTCTCTTCTTCTTTTTCTTCATAAGCAAAATCTTTAAATGTTTTTGTCACTTCAATTTTAGATTTTCCTTGTTTAATGTTTTCATCTTGTTTTAAAACTAAATCCACATCATAGATTTCTTTTAGTTTTTTAACATTTTCTTTTTTATGTCCAATCACATTATTGGCATCGATTGGATTCACTTGTACTTCTACTTCTTTTACTTTAACATTTAATTTCTTGATTTTTCCAACAATCGCATCATACCACATAGCAGATTCTACTAATTGCCTAAATGCTGGATGATATGGTCCTGCAACCACTTCGCTTTTTTCTTTGCTAGGATCTGTGATTTCATCTGTGCTTTGTAATCCTACACGTATAATATCAATCTTTTTGTCTGCAAACATTCTAACCAATTCTTTACAAGTTTCAATGGCTTGTGGCAATGGTAATGGTTCGTAAGTTCCTTCTTTATATTCTTTTTCTAATTTCGTATTTTTTACCACTAATACTGGATAAATTCTTACCATTTTAGGTTTTAATTTTATCAATGCCTTTGCAGTATTGATTTCATCAATTCTAGTACTTTCTGGTAATCCCACCATCATTTGATGTCCCAGTTTAAAACCATAAAATCGGATTAATTTTGATGCTTTTTTGACATCTGCAAATGTATGCCCTCTGTTAGCTCTGTTTAAAATATAATCATTTGAAGATTGTACCCCTAATTCAATGGTTTTTACTTTATATTTTCTTAGTCTTTTTAAAATGTCTTTATTGATACAATCTGGTCTTGTAGATATTCTTATACTTTCAACTTTTCCCTCTTTAATATATTCATAAGCCAATTCTAATAATTCATTTTGTAATGTTTCTTCTATTGCTGTAAAACTACCTCCAAAAAAGGCAATTTCAATTTGTGCTTCGTTATCTTTTATATTTTTTAGGTAATCATCTATTATTTTTTTTGCTTCTTCTTTTGTCATATTCTTTTTTTGACCACTAATGGATTTCTGATTGCAAAAAATACAATCATTTGGACATCCTAAATGTGGTACAAATATCGGAATAATATATTGATGTTTCATAGATTTACCTCTTTTCTATTTTAAATTTTCTAATGCTTTTTTCGCAGCCTGCATTTCCGCTCCCTTTTTGCTTTTTCCAGAACCTTTTGCCAAAACCTTTCCGTTAAATCGAACTTGTGCTTCAAAGCTTTTATCATGGTCTGGTCCGCTTTCTTTTATAATCTCATATTCTATTTTAACATCTCCAGCTTCTTGTAATTTTTCTTGTAAAACCGTTTTATAATCTTTATCTCCTACATGTTGACTTGCTTCTTCTATTGCTTCTTTTAAGTTTTTGATAATAAATGCATTTACTGGCTCTAAGCCACCATCTAAATACATAGCAGCAATTACAGCTTCTACACTGTCTGCCAATATAGCTGGTCTTTTATTTCCGCCATTTATTTTTTCGGATTTTCCTAGTAATAGATAATCTCCAAAATGATGTTTTGTTGCTATTTTATATAAACTCTTTTCACAAACAACCGTTGCTCTGACTTTTGTCATTTCTCCTTCTCGTAAGTTTGTGTAGTGCGTATATAAATACTGACTTGATAAAAATTCTAAAATGCTATCTCCTAAAAATTCTAGTTTTTCATTACTATCTATATGCCTTTCATATGCATAAGAAGTATGCGTTAATGCTGTTTTTAACAGTTCTTTGTTTTGAAAGGTATATCCTATTTCCTTTTCTATACTTTCTAAATTCATATTTGTTCGCGTTTCCTTCCTAAGTTAAGTCTAGTTTTCTATTTATGCTAACCTTATCATGCTCTTTCGTCGGCAATATTTTATTCTCAACTCTACGTCTCTATTATATACTATTTTATGGATTTTGCAAGCAAATTAAGGATTTATTCATTTATTTTTAGAAATTTTTTCTACTTTGTTCTTTTTTGCATTTTTTTGTAGACAAGTTCATTTTGTTAGTGTATAATAGGGGTGTAGAATTTTATGAAAGTGAGGAAATAAAGATGTTAGATGACAAAAATAACTTAATGAATAAACCACAAGATAACAGAAATTTGTCTGATGTTTTTAAAGAGTTGCAAGAAATTCGATATTCTGAGGCTAATCAAACAAATACTTCTACAAAGTCTAACGCTGAACCTAAAGTACATAAGCAACCTAGGCCAAAAGCAAAAGTTTCTTTTATTGAAAACAATGATGTATCTTTTGATAACAAAAGAGGTATAAAACTTTCTAACTTATTGATTGTTTTGGTTATTCTTGTTTTAGTCATTATTGCTATATTTCCTATGAATGTATTTTCTGTGGAAAATGAAACTGCTGAAGAAGAAACAGATGAGACTGTAGAAACAGCATCTATTCCTACTGATTTTGAAATAAATAGACGAGCATTAAATATGCAAAAGATTATTTCTGAAAACTCAAGTTTTGAAAAAGTAAAAGAGCAAGTTTCTGAAGAAAGAGAAATCGAGTATGAAGTCCAAACCCAACAAAATCCGACACTTCCAAGAGGAGAACAAGTTACCATTCAAGAAGGTGTTATGGGTAAAGAGAATGTTTCTTTAGTAAAAACCTATGAAAATGGTGAATTTATAGAAGAAATCATTTTAGCAAAAGAAACTATTGAAGAACCAACACCTCAAATTTTGGATATTGGAACTTCAGATTTCTTAGCAGATTTAAATATACATATTGGAGATACAGTTTATCTAAATAAAGATGCAACCTTAAGAAAAGAAGCTTCAGAAGACTCTGAAGAAGTTGCGGAAATTAAAAACTATATAGATGTTAAACTTCTTGAATTGCCAAATGAAGATTGGTGCAAAGTATCTTTTGATACGATTGAAGGATATTTGCCTACAAATGTATTAACTTCACCTACAAAAACACCAAGCATTATAGAGAAAAATAGAATTCAAAGAATTTTAATCAACGTTAATGTTGAAATGGAATTAAATAAATCCACTGGTCTAACATTAAAAGATTATCAAAAAATCTTTGAAGGCTTACCAAATGATACAACTGGAATTTTTGAAGAAAATGCAGAAGTCTTTTATAACATGGATAAGAAGTATAATGTAAATGGTATCTTTATCGCTTCTATTGCTATTCATGAAAGCGGTTGGGGTACATCACAAATTGCAGAAGATAAAAATAATTTATTTGGTTATGGTTCTTATGATGAAACACCTTATGAGTCTTCATATGAATTTGATTCCTTTGCAGATGGTATTGAGACCGTAACAAAATCATTAGTAAAAAACTATTTGAATCCTGCAGGAACAAAAATCTATGATGGACAAACAGCTACTGCTTGGTATTATAATGGGCCTACCTTAGAGGGCGTTAACCAAAGATATGCAAGTGACCCAGATTGGCATACAAAAGTATATTCTTATATGGAAATGTTATATAATAGACTTAGCTAAAAAGGAGTCATTATGAAAAAAGTTAAAATAAAACATCATAAAACTGTTTTTACAATTTTAATATTGATATTATGTGTATTGTCATTTTTATATTATGATTTAATTTTTAAAGCAAGTTTTGCAAAAGATGAATTTTCTACTCAAATGGAAAAAGTTGCAGAACAAAACGAAAATCCAATTTTTAAAATTCAAAAAATTATTATCTATAGCAGTGCAAATGCTATAGATACAAGTGAAAATGAGTCTTTGCAAGATTTGAGTATATTACAATATAGTGATATTGCAATATATTTAGATAATACAAGTACAGTTTATGATATTACAAATGAGAATACAATAAAAAAATTATATATTGATAATATTAGTATATCTACAGGTTCAGATAAAGGTCATCAATATGTAAATTATAAAAATGCATTAGATTTTGCTAAATACAAAGAAATTGATGAAGCAAATAGTGATAAAATAGAATACAACATTATTAACACAAATGATGAAAATAACAATACAGATTATGAAACACCAACTTTTTATACAGATTGTTCAAACCCTATCACTTTAGAATATATGAATGAAAATATTGTTACCAATTATGCTGCCTCTTCTGATTCTAATACCATTTCTTTTAATGGAAAAGTATTGCAAGAAGCTGGTATTGATTTAAATGATGTTAATTATAGTTTGAATTTTACCATTCATGTTGTTAATAATCTAAATGAAGAATTTATCTGTCCTGTAAGACTTCAAGTAGATTTAAGTGGAAATGATGGTGGTATTTATAAAGGATATAAATATGATAATACAACCGTTTCAGGATATGAATATAATTTTATAAAAATTGTAAAATAATAGGGACATGTCAAATTGGTTCAAAATGAGTCTAAAGGAACATACTTAAATTAGTTTAATAAAAAATAATAAATCCAATATACTATTTATAAAATTTTATTTGTTAAATGGCTGGCGTTACAGAATATACAAGTTCTAACATTATAAAGCAGGCACCTCTCAAAGCAAGTTTGAGATTCTCCTACTTGATAATGTAAGAACTTGTAATATTCTTCCACTAGCACATTTAATTGCATAAAATTTTATAAATAGTATATTGGATTTTAATAATTATTCAATTAATATTTTAAACATTTCTTTTGGCTCATTTTGAACCAATTTAGCACGTCCCTATAATGCTCTAAATGAATTTAGTACTGCTAATACTGTAACCCCTACATCTGCAAATACTGCTGCCCACATAGAAGTTAATCCAAATGCACTTAATATTAAAACGCCAATTTTTACAATCAATGCAAAACTAATATTTTGATATACGATTTTCAGAGTCTTTCTTGAAATTTTCATAGCTGTTGCAATTTTAGATGGTTCATCTGTCATAATAACAATATCTGCTGCTTCTATTGCTGCATCTGAACCTAAGCCTCCCATAGCAATCCCAATATCTGCTCTTGCTAATACTGGTGCGTCATTGATACCATCTCCAATAAAAGCTAATTTTGCTTCTTCATTTTTATTTTTCAATAATTCTTCTAATTTATTTACTTTATCTACTGGTAATAATTCACTATATACCTCATCTAGTTTTAATTCTTGATTTACTTTTTCTGCCACATCTCTATTGTCCCCTGTTAGCATAACTGTTTTTTTCACACCTGCTTGCTTTAATTCTTGAATCGCTTTTCTAGAATCTTCTTTAATTTTATCACTAATTAAAATATAACCCGCATATTGTCTATCAATTGCTACATAAATGACTGTTCCCATTTCTTCTACTGGATTTACATTTTCTAAATTGAGTTCTTTCATTAGTTTTATATTTCCACAAGCGACTTGCTTTTCGTCGATTTTACTAATAATGCCTTTTCCTGCTACTTCATTACTTTCTATGATTCTCTTTTTATCAATTTCTTTTCCATAAGTCTTTTGTATAGAAAGTGATATAGGATGATTTGAATAGCTTTCACAATAAGCTGCTAATTCTAACAATTCTTCTTTTTCTATATTATTTTTATTCACAATTTTCTGTACATCAAAAACGCCTTCTGTTAATGTTCCTGTTTTATCAAATACGGCAATTTCTGTTTTAGATAATAATTCTAAATAGTTGCTTCCTTTGACCAATATTCCTTTTTTAGATGCTGCACCAATTCCACTAAAAAAGCTAAGTGGAACAGATATGACTAATGCACATGGACAAGATACCACCAAGAACGTAAGTGCTCTATATACCCAATCTAACATATCTGTTTTAGTTACTACTGGCGGAATAAACGCTATGATTAACGCTAAAAATACAACAATTGGTGTATAATATTTTGAAAATTTGGTAATAAAATTTTCTGTTTTTGCTTTTTTATTTGTCGCATTTTCAACCAAATCTAATATTTTACTAACTGTCGATTCTTCAAATTCTTTTTCTACTTTCACTTCTAGAACACCATTTAAATTAATACATCCACTTAATATTTTATCATTTATATTTACTTCTCTTGGCACAGATTCTCCTGTTAAAGCTGCTGTGTCTAACATAGAAGTTCCTTCCACCACAATTCCATCTAGTGGAACTTTTTCCCCTGGTTTCACAACAATTGTATCGCCAATTTTTACTTCTTCTGGAGATTTCTTTTCAAGCTTCCCATCCGTTTTCACATTTGCATAATCTGGTCTGATATCCATTAAACTTGCAATTGATTTTCTAGATTTTCTCACCGCATAACTTTGGAAATATTCCCCCACTTGGTAGAATAGCATAACCGCTACTGCTTCTGGAAATTCTTTGATTGCAAAAGCACCAATCGTTGCAATACTCATTAGGAAATTTTCATCAAAAAATTCTCCATGAAAAATATTGATAACGGCTTTTTTTACTACTTCAAATCCAACAATTAAGTAACTTAAGACATATAAAACAATTTGTATTGTTGAAATGATTTGTTCATCTACATTTATAAAATTTATTTTTTCTATCAAAATAGCTATTAAAAAAATGATAGCTGAGATAATAATTTTTCTCAATCTTTTTTTCATTTTTATGTTCCTCCCTTCTTACGTTGTCGACTAAATTTACAAAACTAATTTTTTTCATTTGATACTCATTTTTTATGCTTCCTTTAGTGTGGTATCTGGTTCAATTTTTTTAACAACTTTTTTAATTTGCTTTTCTACTTCTTTTTCTTTTCCTTCCTCAATTTCTACAATCATTTTTTCTGTTACAAAACTTACTGAACATTCTAAAACACCTTCTATGTTTTTAACACCATCTTCAATTTTCGCTGCACAACTAGCACAATCTAAATCTTCTAATATATAATTCTTTTTCATAATCATCTTTCCTTTCCATTTTTAATCAGTATATAATGCATATCCTGTTTTTATAATTTATAATATGATGTTTCTATCTTTTTTCAAATTTTTAGTTTATAAAATGTATTTTTTATTCTTTATTAATTGTGTGTAAAATACCTTTTTCTATAATATGACGTGTACAAGTGTCTGATAATGAATAATATACATTTTTTCCCTCTCTTCTGTATTTTACCAAATTAGCTTCTTTTAATGCTCTTAATTGATGGGAAATTGCTGATTTCGTCATATTTGTAAGAACAGCTAAATCACACACACACATTTCATGAACATCTAGGGCCCATAAAATTTTTATTTTTGTATCATCACTAAATATTTTATAAAAATTGGCTAATGCGTCTATTTTACTGTCTGATAGCATATGCTCTTTTACGGTATCTACTACATCTTGATGAATGCTATTACAATCACACATTTCAATTCTTGCAACCATATTTTTTCTCCTTTCCATATACAATTGAATGTATATTCAATTATTCTTTTATTATATTATAGTTGAATAGTTATTCAATTGTCAATACATTTTTATAATTTTATTGACAAATTTGGTTTATTATTATATTAATATTTTAATGATATAGTATTTATAAAAAATAGGAGCTAAAAATATGGTTAATGTTGTTTTAGGAATTGTAGAAAAAGAAAATAAAATATTATTAGTAAAAAGAGAACGCGGGGACTTTACAAATCTATGGGCCATCCCAGGCGGAAAAGTTGAGGAATGTGAACATTTAGATGATGCTATAATGAGAGAAATGCATGAAGAAATTGGTATTTCCATGAATTTTGTAAAATTGTTAGGAACTGCTACTGAAATTATGCATGATAAAAATTCTACTAGTCTTTTATATATTTGTCTTTTAAATATGAAGGAAGATGCTGTTATTGCAAATCCTGAATTTGAAACGAAATGGTTTACAATAGATGAAATTAAAAATGCTAATAATATTGTAGAAAGTGATAAAATGTTTATTGAACTATTTTATTTTCAACATGATAAAAATTATTTAAAGTTAGATTGTTATCGCGATGATAATGGAAAATACTATTGGAAGTAAAAACATATGAGTCATATCATTTTAGGATTGAAAATATTATCATTATATATTTTAATTTTTCTTGGAGGCGACAGCCAGAAAAGAACTAGATTTAAAGCCTCTATTTCTACATAGTTTCAGACATCTACTGTTTAAATTTATTGCAATTTTACTGCAACGTACTAGAAGATATTTAAAGTATTCTTTTAAAATGGCTATTGAAAAATTTTTAAATTTTATTGAATAATCTGTAAAAATATTATATATTAAGATAGCCTTTCGGCAATAAGCTAGAAAGGAGGTGTTATTTGCACAAATGAAAAAATACATCAAATTGATTGCATTAAT
>CALXJS010000022.1 GCA_944388685.1 uncultured Clostridia bacterium
AGCATGAAAGGAGTTGCTTTGCTACAAAGCTAAAGCTTATGTTACTACCGGCATAGCCGGTAGATTACTTATAATATGAAAACTTGAGGTCGCAATTTGCGACCTCAAAACATATTAAATTTCAATCTTTGGTTCATACTTCTCAAGCCACATATTTACTTGGCAAAGATAAGCCATAAGTTGTGGTCCGAGTCATCAACTGACCAAACCAAGGTCTAGAAAAACTAGAACCATTTGTATCTAAAATCTCTAAAATATAATCTCTATTTAAGAAATCATTAATAGGAGCCTTTGGATTTTGCATAATATTTGTTAACATATCTTTTACTTTAGCCAAATACGTAGGATTATGTGTTTTAGGATATGGTGATTTTTTTCTATCGACAATTTCAGCAGGCAAGAAATCTTTACAAATATAACGAAGCAATCCTTTTTCTCTACCATTTAGAGCCTTCATTTCCCAAGGAATATTCCAAACATATTGGGCTAATCGGTAATCACAGAAAGGAACACGAAGTTCGAATCCGTTATACATAGCCATTCTATCAGAACGATCTAATAATGTTTGCATAAACCAATTTAATGTTAGATAAGAAATCTTTCGTTTTTCAGCAGTTTCTTTAGAATCTGTATCTAAAATTTCAACCTCTTCTAAGCTTTCATTATATCGATAATCAATATATTCTTTTAAATGTACTTTTTTACTTAAAGCTGGATGTAGTAATGTTTGTCTCTCACTAATGGCAATTGACCAAGGAAAAGTACCGCTGTTTAAAGCATCTTCTCTAAAGAACCATGGATATCCTCCAAAAATTTCATCTGCACATTCGCCTGTTAAAGCAACCGTTTGCTCTGGTTTAACATTTTTACAAAATAATAATAAAGAAGAATCAATATCAGCCATACCAGGCATATCTCTTGCAATCATACTATCATATAAATAGGAAGCAAGTTCTGGTGTGTCAATGACAATGTTATGATGTTTTGTATGCAAGTTTTTACACATTAATTCAATATAATAGTTATCGGAATTTGGCTGAAAATCGCTTTTAACAAAATTTTTGTCATTATCTACATAATCAATAGAATAGGTATCTAAAGGTGGCAATTTTTCCTTTTCGTAAAAATCTGCTGCAAATTTTGTAATAATACTAGAATCTAATCCTCCAGATAGAAACGTACATAAAGGTACATCTGAGACCAATTGACGTTCAATTGCGTCTTTTAGTAAAAAGCGAACCTTCTCACAAGTTTGTGCTAAATTATCTTTATGTTCTTTTGAATGTAATTTCCAATAACGTTTGATTTTTAAACCATATTCATTAAACACAGCAAAGTGAGCAGGTTTTAGTTCATATATATTTTTAAAAATAGTTGTGCCAGGTGTATGGCTAGGTCCAATTCCTAATAACTCAGAAATTCCTTGATTATCTAAAATCTTTTCAATTCCAGGATATTGAAATATTGCTTTTATTTCAGAACCAAAAACAAGGGTATCTTGATAGACAGAATAAAACAAAGGCTTTACACCAAAATGGTCCCTTACCATAAAGAGTTCATTTGTTCTTGTATTCCAAATGACAAATGCAAAAATACCATTTAAATGATGAATAATCTCTTTTCCAAAATGAATATAGCCTTTTAAAATAACTTCTGTATCACAATGTCCTTTAAATGTAAAACCATTTTTCTGTAAAACATCTCGAAGTTCTTTTGTATTATAGATTTGCCCATTATAGCAAATGATGTAATCCCCATAAGAAGTATGTTCTATCATTGGTTGTTTTCCACCTTCTGGGTCAATAACGATTAATCGTTTATGTGCTAAACATGCCTTGTCAGAAATAAAGTAACCATCTTCATCTGGTCCTCTTTTGGCTAATGTATTGTTCATATTTTCTAAAATCGTTTTAGAATTTTCTTTTAATTTTTGTTTGATATTAACAAATCCAGTAAATCCACACATGTATTTTATACCTCCAATCTATATATGATATGCAAAAAAACAAATAAAATTTATTGATTTTAAAAAAAATTTATAGTAGACTAAACATAGAGAAAAGATTGAAGAAGAATTGTAATTTTAGCTATGCAAAATTTTATTGCTTTCATATATTAGGAAAGTCATACTGACTTCCTAATATATAAAAATACATTGTACACAATTTTTCTAACGAAAATTGGCACAGAACAAATTTACGGAAAGCCAAAGAGAAAATATAAAATTAGTAAAAATGTTAAGGCTTTCCGATTTGTTCTAGTATAGGAAAAACTCGATTTTTCCTATACTAGAACGTCGCTTCGCTCTAATGATTGCACACAAATTTTACTGGCGTAAAATTTGGTGCCGAACAATAACGCGGGCTTTAAAATGTTATAAACAGATAAAATGTTTTAAAAAGCCCGCTATTGTTCAAACGAATTTTCATCTGGAAAGGGATGTAATTAAAGATGAAACGAAAAACGTTATTAAAAAATGTTGTGAAACATTTTATCTTAATCACAAAGCATAGATGGGTGGTTTTTAAATTGTGTTGTAAGGTAGGATTACCATGGAGAGGGTTTGTACATGATTTATCTAAATATTCACCAACAGAGTTTTTAGAAAGTATTCATTATTATGAAGGAAATCGTTCTCCCATTGTTGGAGCAAAACAAGACAAAGGCTATTCAGAAGCATGGCTACATCACAAGGGAAGAAATAAACATCATAGTGAATATTGGGTGGATAGAAATGCTCCAGAACAAACACCAATTATGCCGTATAAATATGTTGCGGAAATGCTATGTGATAAATTAGCTGCTGGAATTGTGTACCAAGGAAAGAATTGGAACAAGGGGTATCAATTGGAATACTGGAAAAAAGAAAGAGAAAAAATGCTAATGAATGAAAAGTTAAAAGAGATGTTAACAGATTTTTTTACACAAGTAAGTATAGATGGAATTGATAAAGTTTTAACGAAAAAAAATGTACAAGATTTATACAAAAAATATTGTGGCAATAGTTGACAAAAAATGAAAATACTTGTATAATCTTATAGTGACTAAAAAATATCGATAAAATTATAATAGATATATACATATATCTTGAGCAAGGAGGGATTTAGATGGCACAACCAAAAAGAAGATGGTCTAAAGCAAGAACACATGCAAAAAGATCAACATGGAAAAAGGAACAACCAGCATATACAACTTGTCCACATTGTCATGAACCAGTAATGCCACATAGAGTTTGCAAAAACTGCGGATATTATGATGGAAAAGAAGTAATTGCTAAAAAAGAAAATGAAGATGCATAATTAAAGGGGAAAGTAGTGCTTTTTTTGAAGTACTATTTTTTGCTATATAGGAGAAATATCCTATAATATAAAAATATTGTTGGACAGAAAAAATACTATGCAATTTTTCGTGTCCACTACAAGGAGGTGTATGATGCCAAAGTCTACATTTTATAACTTAAATAATGAAAAAAGAGAAAAAATTGAAAAAGCTTTAAAAAATGAGTTTAGTAGAAATACATTTGAAAAAACATCTATTAGTAATATAATAGAAGAGGCACAGATACCTAGAGGAAGTTTTTACCAATATTTTGAAGATAAGGAAGATGCTTTAAAATATATAATTGAGAATTTTCTAAATGATGAAAAAGAACAAATCGAAAGATTATTAATACAAAATAAAGGAGACATATTTTTAACAACTTTAGATTTATATTCTTATTTTGTAGATAAAAATTATAATGAGTCAGAAATAAAGTTATTTCAAAATATTATTAATAAATTAAGAAATGAAAATGTAAATATATTTAAAAATATCAAGCGATTTAAAGATTTGAAAGATATGAATAAAACGAACTGTTATATCAATACAAGTATATTGAATTTAGAAAGCAAAAATGATATGGAATATATGTTAAGAATTATTACTTGTATTTTAAGAGCAGAAATCATTGATGTAATGCACAAAAAAGTATCAAAGGAAGAACGGAAAAGAGGAATTAGCTAGACAGATAGAAATTTTAAAAAGAGGAATGACAAAATAATACAAAATTTTCAAAAAAATATGTACAATTTATTTTTTTTATGATATGATTCATAAGAATAAAATACAAAAGAAAGAGAGGAGATACAAATGTTTGAAAAATTTTTAAAAAGAACAAACTGGACAGATATTGTCATATCTATATTATTCGTAATATTAGGAGCAGTGCTAGTTGTAAAACCTTCTGAAATGATGTCAGTTATATCAATTCTTTTAGGAATGGTATTATTTATAATGGGATTCTTAAAACTAGTGGATTATTTCACATCAAAAGATAAAGAAGATTATCTTTTAACAATAGCATTGGTTTGTGCAGTATTAGGTGTAATCGTTTTATTTTGTTCAGATGTTATAACAGGTATATTTAGAATAGTATTAGGAATATGGATTATCGCTTCAGGAATTAGAAATTTCCAAACGACATTAGTATGGAAAGAGTCAAAATCAGGACTTTGGACAATTACATTATTATGTGCTATGTTAATGATAATAGCAGGAATTGTAATTTTGGTAAGTACAACATTGGCTATTAGAATTGTAGGTATTGTTATTCTTATTTATGCAGTACTAGATATTATTGCAAGAATGATATTTATAAAAAAAGTTCAAGATTATTTGGATAAATAAGAAATTAAATAAAAATATTAACAGAAAAAATAAACCCAAATTATTAGACAAAATGTTTAATAATTTGGGTTTTAAAGTGCTATAAATACAAAAAAGTTCAAAAAGAAGTCTGTTATTAATTTTTATCTTGACAAATACCCTATGGGGGTATATAATCTTTTCGAAAGCCAATACTTAAATGTAAACAATAAAATCAAAAGTTATTTTTTTCAATCAAATTTATGTTTTAGAAAGGATATGATAAAAATGGATAATCAATGCTGTACTTCTAAAAGAAAAACTTACAGAGACGAAGAAGAAAAAAAGTATTTAACAAAACGTTTAAATATTATTGAAGGGCAAATTAGAGGAATTAAACAAATGATAGAAGATGATCGATATTGTGATGATGTTTTAACACAAATGTTAGCTGTAAACAAAGCATTAGAAAGTTTAGAAAATGTTATTTTGGAAAAGCATTTAGAAAGATGTATTGCAAAACAAATTAGAGAAGGAAATACAGAAGTAACAGAAGAAATTATGAATTTATTTAAAAAAATGAGATAAGAATAAATATAGATAATTAAAATCTAATCTGATTTAAAAACATGTAATAAATTTGAAAATAAATATAATTTGATTTTCATTAAGTTAGTTAAAAAAATAAGAAAGGAAAGAGTGAGGATTATGAAAAAAGTAGAAATAAAAATTGAAGGAATGCATTGCGAAGGATGCACAAAAAGATTAACAAAAATATTAAGCAATGTAGAAGGTGTAAATACGGTAGAAGTTAGTTTAGAAAATAAGTTAGCCCAAATAGAATACAATGAAGAAGTTGCTAAGATAGAAGACTTTAAAGAAGCTATTGAGGACGCAGGTTTTGAGGTGGTTTGCAATCAGTAGAGAGAAGCGACGTTCTGGTATAGAAAAGTCATCTTTTAGACTAGAGCGATAAGGAGGAACATATCATGAAAAAAGTATTATTAAAAATTGATGGAATGACTTGTAGTGCATGTTCAAATGGCTTAGAAAAATACTTGAATAAGCAAGAAGGCATTAAACAAGCATCTGTTAATCTTGTTATGAATAATGCTAGTATTGAATATGATGAGAAAGTATTAGATATTCCACAAATTGAAAAATTTGTACAAAAAGCGGGATTTGAGAGTTTAGGAATTGATAAATTAGAAAAGGAAAAAAAGAAAGTATCAAATGAGAAATACAAGTTAATGGCACTAACGGTACTTGCTATCTTAATCTTATATATTTCCATGGGACAAATGGTAGGATTACCTGTTTTTGAAATCCTAGATATGCACCATAATCCAATATATTTTGCAGTGGTGCAATTTGTGATATCTATGGTTGCCATTGTTTTAGGAAGGGATATTCTAAAAAATGGATATAAAAACTTAGTACACAAAACACCAAACATGGATACTTTGGTAGGGCTAGGGGTTATTAGCAGTTTATTATATAGTTTGTATAATACGTATTTAATCTTTATGGGTAACATAGAAGCTGTCCATCATTTATATTATGAATCTATTGTCATCATCCTCTTCTTTATAAAAATTGGAAAATATGTGGAAGGAAGAAATAAAGACAAAACCAAAGAAGCTATACAAGATTTGATGATGATTACACCAAACTTAGCAACAATTGAAAAAGATGGAAAGCAAAAGCAAGTTACATTAGATGAAATCCGAAAAGGAGATATTGTTATTTGTAAACCAGGAGAAAAAATTGCAGTAGATGGAGAAATATTAGAGGGAACAACACATATAGATGAATCATTTATTACAGGAGAAAGTATACCAGTAAAGAAAAAAATAAATGATAAAGTTATTGCAGGTAGTATTAACTATGATGGGGTTGTCAAATATAAAGCAGAAAAAATTGGAAAAGAATCTACTGTATCTGAAATTGTTAGGATGGTGGTAGAAGCGACTAATACCAAAGCACCCATTGCTAAAATTGCAGATACCATAAGTGGTTATTTTGTACCAGCTATTATCATAATTGCTGTGTTAGCAAGTATTGTATGGGCTATTTTAGGAAAGGATATAGGGTTTGTCATCAATATCTTTATAACTGTATTAGTAGTAGCTTGTCCTTGTAGTTTAGGGTTAGCCACACCACTTGCTATTGTGATGGCATCAGGTTTAGCTAGCAGAAAGGGGATATTAGTAAAATCAAGTGAAAGTTTAGAAAATGCACATAAAATTAGAACTATTGTGTTTGATAAGACAGGAACATTAACCAAAGGACATTTAAGTATATCTGAAATATATAATTATAGTGATTTAAAAGAAAATGATATCATAGAAGCAGTTGCCAATATAGAAAACCATTCTGAACATCCAATTGCCAGAGGAATTGTCAAATATGCAGAAGAAAAGAATTTACCAATAAATTCTGAAAAAGTAACAGATTTTAAAAATATTGCTGGATATGGAATAGAAGCAAACTTTGATGGGGCAAATTATCTTATTGGAAATAAAAAATTGATGTTAGAAAACAATATTGATATTAATAAAACGATAAAAGAAAACAAAATGAATGATGACGAAACTCTAGAAAATGATGGAAATAGTATCTTATTTGTAGCAAAACAACATACACTAATTGCTTTAATTGGTGTTAAAGACATCATTAAAGAAAATGCCAAAGAAGTCATCGATAAATTAAAGAAACAAAATATACAAACAGTTATGCTAACAGGAGATAATGAGAAAACAGCAAAAGCAATAGGAAAAAATATTGGCATACAAACTGTGATTGCGGGTGTTGTGCCAAAACAAAAAGCAGAAGAAATTATAAAATTAAAAGAAAATGGATTAGTTATGATGTGTGGAGATGGTATTAATGATAGTATTAGTTTGGTAAAAGCAGATATTGGGGTTTCTGTTGGAAGTGGTACAGATATTGCTATGGATAGTAGTGATGTTGTTTTGATGAAGGATAATCTAGATAAAATAAATGATTTGATAAATATCAGCAAAAAAACAATGCGTATTATAAAGCAAAACTTATTCTGGGCATTTTTCTATAATATTTGTATGATTCCAATTGCGGCAGGAATCTTAATACCATTAGGAGTAACTATGAATCCTATGTTTGCAGCATTTAGTATGACAATTAGTAGTATTACAGTGACGCTAAATAGTTTAAGATTAAAAAAAGCTTAAGCAATAGTAGAATTAGATAAGACCTCTGATAAAAGAGGTCTTAAAACGTCTATAAACGAAATAACGAAAACATTTAATAAAAAAATTAAATGTAATAACAGTATATGCAGTTTTTTTAAAATTATACATTTATATATTTAATACATCTAAAGGAAATAAAATATGATTATTTTTTTAAAAATAGTAAAAAACACTTAAATTTTTACTATATACATGATATAATAAATTGGATGAAAAATATTGTATATGAAAAAATATCTATGAATACACAAGATAAAAGCAAATTTTTCTATATACTATATATAAATATGGAGGATTATAAAAATGCAAAAGATATATATTGTTTTAACACATACAGGAACCGTGCTTTCTAAAATCATAAAAATTTGGACAAGAGATGAATTTTCACATGTTTCTATAGCATTAGATAGTGACTTAGAGCAGATGTATAGTTTTGGAAGGCTTCATCCATATAATCCTTTATGGGGAGGATTTGTACAAGAAGGTATTCATATTGGTACTTTTAAGAGATTTAAAAATACAGAAGCATTGGTATATACATTGGATGTTACGCAAGAGCAATATATGACAATAAGAAGTGAAATTAGAAAAATTGAAGAGCATAAAAAAGAGTATCGATTTAATATTATTGGGCTTTTAGCAGTGGGATTTCATAAAAAAGTTCATCCAAAAAGATCTTTTTATTGTGCTGAATTTGTTAAATATTTATTAGAAATATCAAAAATAGAAACAAATTTGCCAACAATTATCAAACCCGAAGATTTTAAAAAACTAGAAAATTACACTATTATTTATACAGGAAAACTGAGAAAATACAATAAAGAGAAAATTAGAGAATACATTGCAAAATGTTTAGAAATTTGTACGAAAAGAAGAAATGAAGTAGTTTAAAGATATTGCACAACATGAGTTATATTGATAAGATATACATATATTTTAAAATGGGGGGATTTTATATGAAAAAAGTAATTATTTGGATTGTTTTAGCAATTGTACTTGTAGCTGTTATAGGAATTGGAGTTTTAGTTGTTAAGGATCTTCAACAAGAAGATACATTAAGAGAAGAGATGCTAGCATTTGAAAATTTAACACGTGCCGAAACAATTGATGTGGACCAAATTGATCAAAGAATCAGAGAGTTAAAGACAACAGGGGATTATGGTGTTGTAGAAAAAGCTGTTAAAGAATATCTAGCAGATGGATTAAATGCATCTGTTGAAATTTCAAACGTTATAAATGATGAAAGAATTGTAAATGCATTAACAACTGAGAATTATAAAGAAGATGGACCAGATTTTACTGAGACTAAACAATTTTTGAATGAGGCAAAAGAAAAAATAGAAGAATATAAGACGAAATATTTGGAATTATTATCAGATGAAAAGATTATGTCATATATTGAAGGAAAAAATTTGGATCAATACTATATTGATTTATATAAAGACTTAGCATTATCTGCAGACAATTCATTAGAATCTGATAAAGAAGAATTTGAAACTTCAATTAACGAGATTTTAGATATGCTTGATATTGAACTACAAGTAATCAATTTCTTATCAGAGAACCGTGGAAATTGGGAAATCCAGGGAGATAATATTACGTTTAATAGTGAAACAATACAAAATCAATATAATGAATATATAGGACAATTATAAGAAAAAACTGTTTGAAGTTCCAGACAGAAGCGAAATTTTTTATATAAATAAAGAGTATATGTAAGTGAAATCGAAAATTTTGATGTACACATGTAAAAGCCGTTTTACCAATATAAGTGATTCAAAGTTTGTTGTATAGAAAATCCATATAAGGTTAAAATAAGAGTAGATTTTCTTGTACAATAAAAAGGAAAGGAAGAGAATACATGACAGAAAAAGAAAAAAGAGATAAGGGAGAATTATATAATTTGGCAAATGACAAAGAATTAGCATTAGAAATGAGAAATTGTAAGCAGTTATGTTACCAATATAATCAAATTACGCCAGATAGAATGGAAGAAAGAAAAAATTTTATAAAGAAAATATTAGGAAGTACTGGAGAAAATCTGCAAGTAGAATCAAATTTTTATTGTGACTATGGCTATAACACACATGTAGGAGAAAATTTCTATGTTAATCATAATTGTGTAATATTAGATGTAGCAAAAGTAGAATTTGGTGATAATGTCTTTATAGGACCAAATTGTGGATTTTATACAGCGGGGCATCCGCTTGAAATAGAAATAAGAAATCAAGGATTAGAATTTGGTAAACCAATTAAAGTAGGAAACAATGTATGGATTGGAGGAAATGTTGTTGTATTACCAGGTGTGACAATAGGAGATAATGTAACCATTGGAGCAGGTAGTGTCGTTACAAAAGACATTCCATCAAATACAGTAGCACATGGTAATCCTTGCAGAGTGGTAAGACAAATATAAGAGAAAAATTTAAATTTTTCTCTTTTTTTCTTGACAATATTCATACACAATAGACAAAAATTTAATTAAAATACTTGTCTTAAGTATATTTTCTTTACTGTTGTTAATATCTATTCCATCATTAACTTCTGCTTTCGTATTAGGAATAGCATATATGATAGTGGCAACTATTAAAATTATAAAAGATAGTAACAAGAAGATAACGAATATTTTAAAATTATGGGGACTGATAGTTGCTTTAGGATTGATATGTTTAATTAGTCTAACAACAACGCCATATCGTTTGGAAAAAATTATAACAACATTTCATCCAGAAACTGATCCATCAGGAGCCCGGTTGGGTAGGTGTAAATAGACAAATTGTTATTAACTCTGCAAACATGATTGGTGAGGCGGAAGACATGAGTAATGCAATTGAGTTATTTGATGAAGGTACAGAATATGCTTTTATATCTATCCTTGCACATTATGGTTGGATAATAGCAAGTTTACTTATTATAACAATTATATTAGTTTCAGTAAAATTAATCATAAATTCTATTAAGGTAAAAGATACCTATGGAAAAATGATAATTATAGGAATTTCTTGTTTATTTATTTTACAGAGTGTATTTAATGTTTTGATGAATTTGAATTTATGGTTTGAGGCAGGTTTTGAATTACCATTTGTTTCCTATGGTGGAACAGGATTAATCATGAACATGGTATGCTTAGCATTAGTATTATCAATTTATAGAAGAAAAGATATATTGATTTATTCTCAAAATGAAAACATTGTAAATTCTGTAGAATAGAAATAATTTAAAGAAGATTTTAGTGGAAAATTTTTATATAATTTTGTTTCACATCATTGACACAACAACAAAATTTAATTAATGGAGAGAAATTTATATGTAACCTTTTCTAAAAAAATGGTAATATAGAAATAGATAAAAATGGAAAATACTATCATTGCAAATAGATATAACTTCATGTTAGAATATAACTAAGAAAAAATATACATAATAGACAAATAAAAGAAAAGGAAAAAGTATATGAGAGAAATAAAAGGGAATGGAATAAGAAATATCGTAAATACCAATATTTGTATTATTTTGATGATATTAGTTGTATTGATTCTTACTATCGTATATAAATATATTATGTATAAAAAAGAAGTACAAGCATCATTACAAACAAGTGCAAATGTAGAAGAACGATATAATACAATAAGTGATGAAAAAACAGATAATAAACCGGAAAATAAAAAAGAAAAAGACATTGATAGCAGTACTTCTGACTGGGAACTGTTGCTCGTTAATAAAAATCATAAAGTTCCAGAAGGCTATTCAATGGAATTAGAAGAAGTAGAAACAGTGCACAAAGTAGATAAAAGAATTACAGTAGCATTAAATCAAATGTTAAATGATGCAAGAAAACAAGGATTATCGCCTATTATATGTTCAAGTTATAGAACAAATGCAAAACAGAAACAATTATACAATAATAAAACCAAAGAATATAAAAGATTAGGATATAATAATGCTGAGGCAGAAGAATTAGCATCTTACTGGGTGGCAATTCCTGGAACAGGAGAACATGAAACAGGATTAGCAGTAGATATCGTTTCAAAAAATTATCAAATATTAGATGAAAAACAAGAAGAAACAGATGTACAAAAATGGCTGATGGAAAATTCATATAAATATGGATTTACTTTAAGATATCCAACAGATAAAAAAGAGATTACAATGATAAATTATGAGCCATGGCATTATAGATATGTTGGAATAGATAATGCAACATATATGAAAGAACATGAGATGTGTTTAGAAGAATTTATTGATTATTTAAAGCAATTTGAAGAGGAAGAATATAAAGAACTTGTTTGATTTTTTAAAGTACAATAAAATATAGAGTATTGTACTTTTTTTGTTGTAATTTGAAAGTTCTTATGATAAAATTTTTTTGAAATAGAAATAGATAAGGTGATTTTATGGAAAAAAATAAAATAGTTTTACCAGATTATGAAAATAGTATTTTAAATCTAATAAATTCTATCTTAAAATATTACCATGTAAATACAAAATATAAAGGACTTGATACATTAGATGAAACATTGCAAAAGAAATATCAAAATATTGTATTAATTGTTTTAGATGGTATGGGAGAGCATATTATAAATCATATTTCTCCAAATGGATTTTTTAAAAATCATCAAATAAGGAAGATAACTTCTGTTTATCCTTCTACAACCACTGCTGCGATGACAACTTATTATTCTGGAAAACCACCTATTGAAACTCGGTTGGATAGGTTGGTCTCAATATTTTAAAGAATATGGTCGTAGTATTGATGTTTTACCAAACCGTGATTCATATACAGGAGAAACCTATAAAGATGCTAAAGTAAATGTACAAGACTTAATAAATTATGTATCTATATATGAACAAATTGAAAAAATTTCAACAGGTGTTAAGGCATATGAAATCAATCCTTCTCATTGTATATCTAGAAGTAATCGAAATATTAATGCAGATACAATTAATATCTTATGTGATTCTGTAGAGGCACTCTGTAAAAATACAGATAAAAACTTTGTTCTAGCATATAATGATAATCCAGATGCATTATTACATCAATATGGTTGTAAATCTGATGAAGTAAAAGAATTTATTTTAGATACGGAAAGGAAAATAGAAAATCTATATAACAACTTACAAGGAACAAATACATTATTAATTGTTTCAGCAGACCATGGTCACAAAGATATCGAAACAGTATATGATATTCAAAACATGGAAGATATCCAAGAATGTTTAATCATGCCACCTAGTCTAGAATCTAGATGTACAGTTTTTTGGGTTAAAGAAGAAAAAAAGAAGCAGTTTGAACAGATATTTAAAGAAAATTTTGAAGCAGAATTTTTATTATATACAAAAGAAGAATTTTTAGAAAAGAACATGCTAGGATTTGGAAATAAACATAAAAAAGTAGATGATTTTATAGGAAATTATATTTCTGTATCGATTGGAAGTGCTAGTTTTAAATTAGGAACATGTATAAGCAAAGAAAAAACCGAAAAGAAATCAACACATTGTGGTTTATCTCCAGAAGAAATGGAGGTTCCATTAATTATTATGTATTAGGGCAGTCATGCTAATTTCCTAATATATAACAAGACACACAAATATAAACAAAAATAATATTAGAAAGGTATAAAAATGTATAAAATTATTTTTATTGATATAGACGGAACATTAAGAAATGATAAGAAAGAAATAACCGGTAGAACGAAAGAAGCCATACAGCAAATTGTCAAAAAAGGAATACAAGTGGTAATTTGTTCAGGAAGACGTAGAAAATATACAGAAGCGGTAAGTAAGGAAGCATTGGCAAGCAAATATGTTATTGTATGTAATGGTGGAGAAATATATGATTATGAGAAAAAAGAAGTCATATACCAAAACAAATTAGAAAAAGAAACCATAATAACATTATATTACATGGCTGAAAAATATGATGTACAATTGGTTATAAATGCTGAGGAAGATATAATTGCAAAAAAACCAACAAATATCCCATCTGACATCGCGTTACAGGAACCAATAGAGAACTTTGTTAAGAAAAAACCTATAACGCAATGCGTTTTCTCAAGTACAACTTTAGAGAAAATAAAAAAGATTAAAGAAGAGGTAATTTTGATGAAAGATGTGAAAATTGCCAACTCATCCAAATGTTTAGTAGATAGTAGACTTCCAGAAGAACAACCATTTTTCTTAGATATTGCTTGCAAAAGCACAAGTAAAGGAAATGCAATAAAAAAGCTATGTGAATATTTAAAAATAGACTTAAAAGATACTATTGCAATAGGAGATAACTATAATGATTTAACAATGTTTGAAGTAGTCGGACATCGTGTAGTTATGGGAAATGCACCAGAAGATATAAAGAAAGTTGCAAATGAGGTTACAGATACGAATAATAATGATGGTGTAGCTAAATTTTTAGAAAAAATATGTAAGGAATATATTTAAATGAAAAAATATAACAAGATAATAACAAAAGAATTAAATAGAATTTTGCCGTATCATTTACTTGCAGTTGTACTTCATGGAATTGTAATTTATCTAACATTCAAAATTCCAGAAAGTATAGGAAAAATACTAGATATGCTAATGCAGGATAGTATAAATAAAGAACAAATTTTTCAAGAAGTATATTGGCTAATATTTTATTCTGCAATTATATTTATACCAAGAACAATATTCAGAACCTTATATTATACAGTATCGAGAAAAGCAGATACATATTTAAGAAAAGAGGTAGTTAAACATTTACAAAAAGTAAAACCAGAATATTTTGAAAAAGAAAATAAGGGTAATTTTTTAGCATATCTATCAAAAGAAATTCTAATGATTCGTAAAATATTAGGAAATTATTGGTGGTGTTTAGCTAAAATCATCATAGCGCCTGTTATGGCAATTATATTAATATGGGGACAATTTAACAAAACACTAGCATTATGGCTAATACCCATATTTCCAATATCCGTCATATTCATGTATCGTAGTTATAAAAAGTTAAAAGAAAAAGTAGAAGTATCTAGAAAAACATATGTGGAATTATCAAAAAATATAGAACAAAATACAGATGGATTTTTATTAATAAAATCATATAACCAACAAGAAAAGCAAATAGACAGTTTTAAAAATATAAATTCAAAAATGTATAAAGCTGATTACGAAATTGGTGTTGCTAAAAATCATATCAGTAGAATAATAAATATTCTATATGGATTATGTTTTATGGTTAGCTTTACCGTGGGTATTCAATATATCATGCAAGGCACATTGACGGTTGGAGAATTAACAGCATTTATAGGATATATTAATTATGCTTTAACAGATTTTATAGCAGGAATGCAAAAATTATTAGAAAGAATGCCATATTTAAAACAAGCTTTAAATAGATTTAATTATTTCTTAAATTTAGATGAATATAAAAAAGATGGAAAACGTTTGGAAAAAATAGATACAATAGAAATCAAACATTTATCATATTGGTATAATGATACTGAAAAACCAGCATTAGATAATATAAATATGACTATACATAATGGAGATAAAATAGGAATTATTGGACAAGTAGGTAGTGGAAAAACAACATTAATGAATATTATATCAGGGTTTTATGAAATTCCAGAAGGAATGGTATTAATAAATGGGGAAGATATAAGTAAATATAAAAAAGATGATTTGTTTTCTCAATATAATTATGCTTTACAACAAAACATTATATTAGATGATACAATTAAAGCAAATGTAGATATTACAGAAAATTTAAAAAGTAAGGAATTTAAGAAAATTATAAAAAATGCAGAACTTGAAGAAGATATACAAAAATTAGAAGAAAAAGAAGAAACACTTGTAGGAGAAAAAGGGGTCAAACTATCTGGAGGACAAAAACAAAGAGTATCAATTGCAAGAAATTTATCAAATGCAAGAGAAATTAATATTTTTGATGATACCTTATCAGCATTAGATGCAAATACAGAAAAGAAAATAATGAATAATTTACTAGAAGAGGTAGGAGAAAAGACATTAATTGTTATATCAAACAAAATATCTAGTGTAGAAAAATTAGATAGAATTTATGTATTATTAGATGGGAAAATAGAAGATTGTGGAACACATGAAGAACTATTAGAAAGAAATAAATTTTATAAAGAAGTATATATGCTAGAAAAAAAGGAGGAAGAAGATGAAATCTATACTAAAGAAAAATAGTAAAATACTTTTTTTAGTGGCATTTTTCTTAATTGTAACAAATATATTAAGTGTTATACATCCTTTTGTATTAAAACAAATACTAGATATTGATTTTAATGATAACAATATTGTAATTATTTTAAGAAATCTAGCAATTGCATATATTGTAGTACATGTTCTTCTTATCATATCAAAAGATTTAAGAAATACAGTCATCAACAAAGCCATGTCAAAAATATTAAAAGACTTGAGAGAAAAACTGTTTTGTCATGTACTAAAATGGAACATGGAAACCTATCAAAAATATAATTCATCAGAAATCTATACAAGACTAACAGCAGACATAGATAATGTATCAGCATTATTTTTAGGAACATTACAAGTATTAGTCAATGATATTTTATACATTGCATTAATGGTAGTCTTTATGTTTTTGGCTGATGTTAAATTAGCCGTGATAGGCTGTATTGCAATGATAATTACAGCAGTTATTTCATACATATTTACACATCAAGTTGAAAAAGCAAGCAAGCAAATCTTAAATAGAAGAGATAAAGAAAACAGACAATATTCAGAAATGTATAATAAAAATAAACTAACCTATCTATTTGGCTTGCAGAAAAATACAGCCAGAAAAATAAATAAAACATTAGATGAAGAATTATTTTATAGAAAAAAGTTTATCTTTATGGAAAGCTTCACATATCCACTATCAACAACAATACAAGCATTAGCAATTTACTTCATATTACAGTATATATTCAATATAAATAGTTTCGTATCATTAGGAAGTATTTATTTAGTAATAAACTATATCAAAGATTGTAGAGAGCCATTAAATGAAATATTTGATCAATTAGAAGAAATCCAATCTTCATTTATGTCCTTAAAGAGAATAAATGTATTATTAAAAGAAAATGGCGTAGAAGATATAGAAAAAGGAGAAAAAGATGAGGACTTAAAAGGGGATATAGAATTTGAAAATGTGTATATGCAATATGGAGATAACAAAGTATTAAAGGATATTTCCTTTATTATAAAAGGAGGAAGTAAAGTAACAATTGCAGGAAAAACAGGTGTAGGAAAGACCACAATGATGAATATTTTAATGAGGTTATATCCATTCCAAAAAGGAAAAATTCTAATTGGAGGAAAGGATATAACAAAAATAAGGATAAAAGATATTAGAAAAAATATCTCATATATATCACAAACACCATATATTTTGGAAGATACATTAAAAAATAATATTATTCTTGGAGATGAAAGTATTACTGATGAACAAATAGAAACTGTTGCAAAAGAAATAGGATTTGAAAGTACATTAAACAAGTTTAAAAATGGATTAGATGAAAAAATATCAAAGTCTAAATTATCTTATGGTCAGTTACAAATGATTGCGTTTTTAAGGGCAATTTTGCATAAAGCAAATATTTATATATTTGACGAACCAACTTCAAATATAGACTTAAAAACAGAAGACAGAATACAAAAATTAATTGATAAAATCACAAAAGAAAGTACAGTGATTATCATTGCACATAGAAAGTCTACAATCGAAAATTCAGACAAAATTATCTATTTAAAAGACGGAAAAGTAGATATGATAAGAAATAGATGTGCGGTTTAAAATTATAATATTTAAAATTGTTACATATATAGTTTTATTTTTATATTTTAAAAGTAGAAATAGGAGGAATTTATAACAATGTATGACTATGTATTGCAATATGGTTTTGACAAAGACACAGAAAATTTTGTTCAAAGCATAAAAAATTACTTGAAAGAAAATAAAATTAAAGACGAAGAAAGAAATTGGTTACCACACATAACAATTGATTTATATAATTGTAAAGACCAAGAAACTTTTATTAGCAAATTAGATAACATTATAAATAATATAAAGGGATTTAGTATTAGATTTAAAAACTTAAATGATTTTGATGCAAAAACATTATATATTGAACCATTTGATACAAAAGAATTCATTACACTAAAACAACTTTTTAATCAAAGGCTAGATGAATATAGATTAGAAAATACAAGAAATAGAATATATAAACCACATATAACATTATGCACAAATGATAATATAAATCAAAATACTTATGATTTAACTCATAATGTATTTCATTCATTTGTTGGGAAAATCAAATATATAAGAGTATATAATCAGAATATGGAACTAATAAAAGAATATGAACTAAGATATGAAAAGAAAATATAAAGTTAGGAAAGAAATAAATATGAAAGTATTAAGTTATAATCTTTATGGCGTAAAAAATACAGAATATCCTATACCTAAATGGGAAATAAGGCAAGAAAATATAAAAAGAATTTTGAATGATTTGTTAAAAAATTATGAAATCAAAGTATGCTGTTTTCAAGAAGTAAATCAAAACAACCTAAATCTATTAGATGAAATCTTAAAAAACAATGATTTTAAAATGTTAGAAAAATTTCCAATGAAAACAGCATCGTATAACCAATATAATATAATTGCTATTAGAAATGAGCAAGACCTTCATATAAATGATGTATATTGTTTGCCACATGGAAAAGATACACAATATAAAGAATTAGAAAATCAAATAATAGATTATAATATGAGTGATTATAGGACAACTGTATTTGTAAATTTTGAATATAATAATAAAATATATCTTATTGGGAATATTCATACAGATTACATCTCAACAGAAGGAAAAATAAAAGGTACAGTTAAATCTCTAGATTATATGGATAAAGTCAGTGCAGATTACAAACTCATATTAGGGGATATGAATATGGTTTCACATATGTCAGAAGTATATAATATATTAAAACAAAATTGTAATTATACAACTGTTTCTAGAAACAAAGAATTTGATATATTAGACAATTCATGGCATGGATATGGAACAAAAGAACAAGTTAATGTCGATTTTGCCTTTGCTGAAAAAACGAAGATTAATAACTATGAATATCAAATCATAAAACAAAAAGATATGAAGGATGAAGGTTCAGATCATAGACCAGTTATTATTACAATAAAGTAAAGAATTATAGAATAATACATTTTTAGGGATAAGAGGACATTTGGATGATTGTAAATAATTATCAATCTGAAAAAATAGGAGAAATATAAGTTATGAAAAAAGAAGAGAAAAAGGTAATAATAGGGATTATAGCAAAACATAGAAACATCAATCAAGTTAAAATCGATTCTTTAATTCGTGATGAAGTAAAACAAGCAATATTTGATAATGGAGGAATTGCAATTGGAATATTATCACCAAATGAGGAAATATTATATGCAGGAAACGATTGGAAAGATTATGAAGATAAAATAAGAAAAGAAGAAATAATAAACGAATTGAATTTGTGTGACGGTGTTATTCTGCAAGGTGGGGGAACATGCGAGGTACATGAAAGTTGGATTGCAAAATATTGCTATGATAATAATATTCCAATACTTGGGATTTGTGCTGGACAAAATGCAATAGCAAGGGGGCTTGGAGGAACAACTTTTAAAATCAGTAATCCAGAAAAACATGATAAAAGTTTTGATGAATATGTACATAGTATAAAAATTAATAAAGATTCAAGATTTTATTCAATAATAAAAAAAGAAGAAATAATGGTTAATTCAAGGCATAAGAATTCAATAAAAGAATGTCCGGGATTAAATAAAGTAGCATTTTGTGAAGATGGATATCCAGATGTTATTGAAGATCCTACTAAAAATTTTTATATTGGCGTAAGATTTCATCCAGAAAGTTTGTATAAGAAAAATGAAAATATGAATAATATTTTTAAAACTTTTTTAGAAGAATGTAAAAAACAAAAGAAGGAGGAATTTAAATAATTTTTTCAACAGTAACAAAAATAAAACATAATCCATAAAATATATAAAAACGAAAGGAGAATATCATTATGGATTATGAATTAATGATGAACGGAAATGTCAAAATAGGACAACGAGCACCAGAATTTGAAGCCAATACAACAATGGGGAAAGTATCATTAAATGATTATACACGGAAAATGGTTAGTATTATTTTCGCATCCACGGAGATTTTACCCCCGTATGTACAACAGAAATGATTGCTTTTACAAAAGCACATACATATTTTAAACAATTAAATACAGAACTATTAGGACTAAGTGTAGATAGTAATTCTTCACACTTAGCATGGGTATATGACATATATTGTAGAACAGAAGTGAAAATATCTTTTCCAATTATAGCTGATAGAAATGGAGAAATTGCCAGAAGATATGGTATGATTTCAAGTGATATCAGTAACACGGAAACTGTCAGAAATGTCTATATTATAGATGATAAAGGAATTATTAGGACAATTCTAATTTATCCAATGAATGTAGGAAGATTTATTCCAGAAATTATAAGAGTTGTGCAAGCATTACAAATGGCGGATTGTTCAAAAGGTTCAACAGCAGCTAATTGGATTCCAAATCAGCCAGTAATTATTTCACCACCAAAAACTTATGAAGAATTGATGGAACGTGTAAGTGAAATAGAAAATAATAGAAATGGAATTAGTTGGTACTTAAGTTTTAAAGAACCACCTAAAAAATGTATTAAAGAAAAATGTGATACAGAATCATGAATATATGGTAAAATTAAATAAATTATTATAGAGTAAGTCTAATATTTGACTTACTTTTTTCTTTTTAATGAAACTATTTTCCATTTTTTAAGAACTTATATAATGAAAGGAGAAAGAATATGGGTACCCAAAAAGAATTAGAAGAATTTGAAGAAATATACAAAAAAACATATGATGTAACACTAAAATATATTATATGTAAATGTTCTAATCTAGAAGACGTAAATGATATTATACAAGAAATTTATATAGAATTATATAAGTCATTAAAAAATGGAAAACAAATCAAAGATTTAAAGGCATTTATACATGGTATTGCCAAAAATAAAATTAGAAAACATTTTTATGTAAAAAACAAATTAAAAACAATATCTATCTTTCAGGAAAAAGAAGATGAAGAAACAATGATTGAGATAGATTCAAAGATAGATATAGAAGCACAAATGATTACTAAAGATAATATAGAAGCAGTTTGGAAATACATTATTGAAAGAAACGTATTAACAGGCAAAATATTTTATTTATACTTTGTTTCAGAAATGACTTTTAAAGAAATTGCAAAAGAACTTGAAATAAAGGAAACAACAGCCAAAACAAAACTATACAGAATGTTAAAAAATATAAGAGAAATGTATGGTAATGAAATCAAAGATAATGGAGGTGAACAGCAATGAAACAAGATATAAAAGAATTTTTTAAAAAAGAATATAATGCTGATAAAAATTTTCAAAAAGTTTTATCAAACATAAAAAATGAAACGGAGGAAAAAATGAATCAAAATAAATTATTTAAAATGGTGGCTACATTTGTTATTGCAATAGGTATAACAGCTGGTGTGGTATATGCAGGAAGTGTTGTGTATGAAAACGTTTTTAAAGCACCAGAAAAAATAGAAAATTATATAGAAAAAATAGAAATAAACGAAGAAGATTTAAAAAATATCATAACTGAAGAAGAAGCAAAAAGAGAAGCGGTAGAAGGAATAAAAAGATTTGGAATTGAAATTTCAGAAGAAGATATAACAGATGTGTTTTTAGATAAAGCTGTTCCTAATGTTTATTCTCTATTATATACAATAACTGTTTTAGATGGAAAAATGTATATTGATGTAGATGCATTAACTGGAAAATTTGAAAGTTTTAATATTGGTAATATTGATACAAAATTTACAGGAAGCCAGTTAATGGAAGAGTATGCAACTACAAAAGAAAATGTAATAGATGTGGTAAAAGAAAAGAAAAAGGAATATGGTTTTGGCGATGAATATGAACTTGTAGAACTTACAAATGGAACTGGAGATGATGAGAAAAAATCGGGGTTTTGGTTTGCTACTTTTGCAAAAAAGTATGATGGCATTGTAAACAGATATCAAAGTGTTAGTATTTCTATTATTCCTACCATTAATTATGTGTATTTAGTTAATATACAGGACGATGCATTTGAAGATAATCCAATTGCTATCAGTGAGAAAGAAGCTATTAAAATTGCTAAAAACGTCGATAAAAAAGTAAATACTGAAAAATATAAAATTGATAAGGTAACAGCAACTTTATCAATTGAATATATGAATGGACAAGTCTATTTAAAAGAAAATGGAATGGACGATGGTGATAGAACGATTACACTGGAAGATGGTTCAACCTTAGAATACAATATTTATAAAGATTCTCAAGAAATAAGAAAAGTTTATGTAGTAGATGTGTCTTATAAAAATAGACCAGATGAAAGACCAAGAAAATATTATGTAGATACAACTACAGGTGAAATTGTTGGAGGGGAAAACATATTTGATTTAGAAGGGAAAGAGTTAGAATTGTGGAGAGAATCTAACAGTTAATTAAATGGATTATAAGTTAATTAAAAGCATAAATATGAGAAAAACTGTCAAGATAAATAATGAATACAATTTTAAAAAAATCACATAATAATAGTATGAACAAAAATCAAGTTCATATACAAATTTTTGGAGGTAAGAAAATGGAAGGAAATCAAAAAATACATTGTACAGTAGGAACTTGTAAATATAATGAAACAAATCAAAATTTATGCAAGTTACAAGCAATCCAAGTAGAACCTACTAAAAATTGTAATACAAAACAACCAGAAGAATCTATGTGTTCAAGTTATATTTATGGGAAGGAATAATTTTCTTCTCATTTTTTCTTGACATATCCATAAAATAGAAATAAAATAGCCTTAGCAAAAATAAATAGGGTAAAACCTAAAAAGGAGGAAAAGATATGTTAGTTACGACAAAGGATATGTTTGAAAAATCAATGAAAGAAGGTTTTGCAGTTGGTGCATTTAATGTAAATAATATGGAAATTGTACAAGCTATTACAGATGCAGCACATGAAACACAATCACCAGTTATTTTACAAGCATCTTCAAGTGCAATAAAATATGCAAGAATAGGATATTTAATGAAAATGGTACAAGCAGCAGTAGAGCAATATCCAGAGGTTCCAATGGCAATACATTTAGACCATGGACCAGATTTTGAAACAGCAAAAATGTGTATCGATAATGGATTTACATCTGTTATGATTGATGGTTCAAAATATGATTTTGAAGAAAATGTTGCTTTAACAAAACAAGTTGTAGATTATGCACATTCTAAAGGTGTTGTAGTTGAAGCTGAACTTGGAAAATTAGCAGGCATAGAAGATGATGTAAATGTATCTGCATCTGATGCTATGTATACAGATCCTGCTCAAGCAGAAGAATTTGTAAAAAGAACAGGCTGTGACTCTTTAGCAATCGCTATAGGAACAAGTCATGGAGCATACAAATTCAAAGGAGAAGCAAAATTAAGATTTGATATTTTAAAAGAAATTAAAGAAAGAATTCCAAATACACCAATTGTATTACATGGTGCTTCTACAGTTATACCAGAACTAGTAAATATGTGTAATCAATATGGAGGAAATATTCCTGGTGCAAAAGGTGTACCAGATGAAATGTTACATGAAGCAAGTATATCTGGTGTTTCTAAAATTAATGTGGATACTGATTTAAGATTAGCTATGACAGCAGGAATTAGAAAAGTGTTTGTAGAAGACCCAAGTGCATTTGACCCAAGAAAATACTTAACACCAGCAAGAGAATTAATCAAGGAAACTGTTGCACATAAAATGAAAGATGTATTTGGTTCAGCAGGTAAAATATAAGGAGAAAGAAACTATGAAACGCTTAGAAAAGGGAGAGGTTATAGGTTTATATAAAATACCAAATTCTATGACAGCTAAAGAAATATATAGTTCTGCAAATTTTTTTACTTCTCTTCCAACGATTAAAAAATATATTAGAGAAGGAATTGAAGAAGGCGAAATTAAACCAGAAGACATAAAAGCATTGGAAGAAAAAGAAATTGCTAAACAAAAAGAAAAGCAAAAAGATGATAAAATTTTACGAGCATCTGTAATAAAATATGTGTTGACAGGTAGTACAAGAAGAGATATTATAGAAAAAATATATGAAGAATTTCATATTAAAATCTATTCCAAAATTATAAAAAGAATTATAGAAGAAGAAATATCTCAAAATACGCTAACTAAACAACAATATGATGAAATAATAACATTAGCACGACGATATAAGAAAATGCAAACTTCTCAGAATATCAAAGGACAAAAAGAACAAGGAATCGAATTATAGCCTTGTTCTCTTTTCTTTATCAGAAAAATGGGTTAGTGATATTGCTTATTTTTCAAATTTATCGCAATTTGTTTTTGAGCATCTTTTTTAGCAATATCTTGACGTTTATCATACAATTTTTTACCTTTTCCGATACCCAATTCTAGTTTAACAAAATTTCCTTTAAAATAGATGCTAATAGGAATTAATGTATATCCTTTTTGCTTTGTAAGACCAATTAGTTTATTAATTTCTCGCTTATTTAACAATAATTTTCTATCTCTTAAAGGATTTTTATTAAAAATATTTCCGTGTTCATAAGGACTAATATGCATGCCTGATATGTAAACTTCGCCATTTTTTATATGAGCATAACTATCTTTTAAATTCACTTTTCCTGCTCGAATAGATTTAATTTCTGTTCCAAACAATACAATGCCAGTTTCTATTTTTTCTTCAATGAAATAATTATGATAGGCCGTTGGATTTTTTGCAATTAATTTTGTATTCATATATTTACCTCTTGTTTTTTTGAATATTATATCATACATTTTTCAATAATAAAATAGAAGAAAACTATTTTCTAAAGAGTAAAACAATGTTACATAGAAAAATTTCTAAAACTTGTATAAATGTAGTTAGATAAAAGTAAAGAAAAAGTTCTTGTAAAATAAGATTTTTCTTGAATAGGAAAAAGTAATTTTTCCTATTCAAGAATATTGCTTACTTACAACTAGATTTTAAAATTGTAAGAGATGAGAAGACATAAAATTAGTCTCTTCTTGTATGATTGTTTTCAGAAGTAATTTGCATTGAATAATACCAAACAACCGCAATAATTGCAATTGCAGCAATACCTAAAATTAGCCATGTCCATGCTGTTGCATTCATTCCCATAAAGGTTGCATTTCCATTAGTCGATGTTCTTGTAGCTGTATAAGTATCATTATTTGTATCGCTAGTGCTAGAAGATTCATTATTCATATCTCTTTCTACTGTATTTCCAGTTCTTTCTACGGCATTTCCTGCATTTTCCATTGTATTTTCTGTTTTTTCCATAGAATCTCCAGCAGTATTCATTGCATCTTTAGCAGCATCACCAGCATTATTCATAACTCCTTCAACAGCATTTCCAGCATTCTCCATTGTATCTCTTACAGCATTTGTAGCATCAGTTAGCATATCTGCTGCAAAACATACAGAAAAAGAAAATATAATTGAAATAATAAGTGTTAAGGTAAAAAATAATTTCTTTTGCATAATGAAAAATCCTCCTTTAAAAAATATAATGAAAATAATATAAAACAATATATTCTCAATTATTATTATCTAAAAAAGAAGGAAGAATATACATGTAAAAATTGGGACAGATAGAAAGAACAATAGCGGGCTTTTTTAAACATTTTATCTGTTTATAACATTTTAAAGCCCGCGTTATTGTTCGCGTGCCAAT
>CALXJS010000023.1 GCA_944388685.1 uncultured Clostridia bacterium
TGGCAATCAAAAAAGTAACCAATTTTGGTAGTTTTTATTTTCCCTTTTTTGGTTACTTTTATTTTATCATTTTCATCAGAACGATGCAACGTTCTTGAATAGGAAAAAACTTCTCCTTTCTACTGATGTCTTAACTTCCTTGAGTATATTTTTACTTTATTGTCTAACGAGCAAAACAAATTTTTACAAAAAACTTCCAATTTTTACTGATTAACCTTTTAAAATATTAACCAATAAATCTTGGAAGTTTATTGTCCTATGAATATTTCATTTATCGCTTTGGTTGCTGATTTTTCACTTTTCCTATGACTATTTTCATAGAGTTTATAGGCTTACAGACAGATTTTATGATTTTATGTACTCTCACTCTTGCAATGCTTTCAAGCATATCCTATGCTGATTTTAATTCAAGGCGTAGCTTATCAGCTATCATTGCTATAAACTCTGAATTTGTAGGCTTTCCTTTTGCAGCTGATATTGTATAACCAAATATATTTTCAACTGCTTCTTGTTGACCTCTTCCCCATGCTACTTCTATGGCATGGCGAATTGCTCTTTCTACACGACTTGGTGTTGTATTGAACTTATGGGCAATTTGTGGATATAAACTTTTCGTAATTTGATTAATCACATCTATATCATTCACAACCATCATAATTGCTTCTCTCAAATACTGATATCCTTTAATATGTGCAGGTACACCAACTTCATGAATGATATTTGTAACTAATGCTTCTAAATTTTCTTCTGTTTTTGTATTATCTGAAGATATTTCTATATACTGTGGCTTTGATTCTCTTGCTATAAAATTATTATTTCCACTTTGTGTTGCTGGCTTATAAAATTTAAATTCTCTAATTCTTTTTATTAGTACTTCAATATCAAAAGGCTTTACTACATAATATTGTGCTCCTAATTCTATTGCTCTTTGTGTTATTTTATCTTGACCTACTGCTGATAGCATAATGCAAATTGGTTTTTTAGCTATTTTAATTTTGTTAATATTTTCTAAAACGCCTAATCCATCTAAATGTGGCATTATGACGTCTAATAATATAACATCTGGTACTGTATTTGTTATTATATCTATAACTTCTGTTCCATCTTTCGCTTTTGCAATAACCTCCATATCTTCTTGTGCATCTATATATGATGCTAATGTTTGACTAAATTCTTGATTATCATCTGCAATCAAAACTGTTACTTTTTCTTTCATTTTTTCCCTCCAAAAACAAATTGTAAATAATTTACAGTTCACATTATATTATTACAGATAATAATTTGCAATAAAAATTGGTAATTTTTTCCATTTATTTTATAAAACTATTATTTTTCTATACTTTTCTCTATATATTTTTTAGATAAAATTTTTAAATATAATAAATTTACATTTTTTAATTCAAAATCTTTTAATAATTTTTCTTTTACATCGTCTTCCATCTCTATTTTACAAACAATTTCTTCTGTATAAATAGAATTTTTTATATTTATATCATTATTTTTACAATAATATTTAAATTTTTCAAAATTATTATATTCTACGGCTACTTCACACTCTTCTCCTAATATAAGATTTGATATGTTACTTTCTTCTATCGCTTTTAGTAAGACATCAGAATAGGCTCTTACTAACCCACCTGTCCCAAGTAAAATCCCTCCAAAATATCTGGTAACTACAATTACTACATTTATTAAATTATTTTTTTGCAAAATATTTAACATTGGAGAACCTGCTGTTCCAGAAGGTTCTCCATCGTCACTAAATCTTTCGATAATTGTTTCATCTTCTAATATACGATAAGCAATGCAATTGTGTCTTGCATCAAAATATTTCTTTTTGATTTTCTTAATTTCTTCTTCTGCTTCTTCCTTTGATGATACTTTTATGAAATTAGCAATAAATTTTGATTTTTTGACAACAATTTCTGTTCTAATGTTTTCTTTTATAGTTAAATAACGATTCATCTTTTATTCCTTTTCTTTTCTATTTTTGTTTGGGGTGTCCAATTGGGGACGTTTCTTTTTGAGACATCCCCAATTGGACAAAACTACAATCCTGCCACATATCCAGTTGAATAAGCTATCTGTAAATTAAATCCACCTGTATAACTATCTACATCAATGATTTCTCCTGCGAAATATAATCCTTTTACTTTTTTAGATTCCATTGTTTTGGGATTAATTTCTTTGATATTAATTCCTCCACTTGTAATGATTGCTTCTTCAATTGGCCTAAATTCTTTTATAGTCATTTCAAAATTTTTTATCATTTTAACAAGTTCTTCTCTTTCTTTTTTGGTAATTTCATTTACTTTTTTATCAGGCTGTATGTTGCTTTTTTGTATAATAACTGGAATTAGTTTTTGAGGTAATAATTTTTCTAAGCTATTTTTAAATTGCTTATTTTTTACTTCTTCAAAGTCTCGCAAAATACGAGCATCTAATTTCTTTTCATCTAATGCTGATTTTAAGTCTATTTTTAATATAATTTTTTTATCTTTTAGTAATCTATCAATTTGTTTATATCTTACTAAATGTGCTGATGCACTTAAAATTGTTGGGCCTGAAACTCCAAAATGAGTAAACAGCATTTCTCCAAAGTCTTCATAAATCGTTTTATTTTTTTCTATATCTAGCAACTGTATTCCTACATTTCTTAAACTTAATCCCTGTAATTCTTTACATTCTTGTTTTTCAAATGTTTCTAATGGTACCAGTGATGGCTTTATAGTTGTTATCGTATGTCCTAATTTTTCTGCCAATATATATCCATCTCCTGTTGAACCTGTTAATGGATAACTTTTTCCTCCTGTTGCCAATATGACTTTGTCTGCTTGTAATATGCTATGATTGGTTTTTACACCAATTACTTTTTTATCAATGGTCTTTTTTGATTTCTCTTTTTCATTAATATTTTCTTTATTGATTCCATCATTTGATTTTACCAATATTTCTAATACAGTTGTATGATATTGTACTTTTATATTTAGTTCCTTTATCTTTTTTATAAAACATGCTAATACATCTATTGATTTATCTGTTACAGGAAAAATTCGATTACCTCTTTCTTCTTTGACATTTAATCCCTGCTGTTTTAGGAAATGAATAATATCTTTATTCGTAAACTGTTGAAAAGCACTATGTAAAAACATGCCATTTCCAGGGGTATTTTTTATAAATTCCTCCATATCTAGTGATGAAGTAATATTACATCTTCCTTTACCCGTAATCAATAGCTTTTTTCCTAGCTGTCCGTTTTTTTCTAATAAAACAACTTCATTTCCATTTTCTTTGGCGGTAATTGCTGCCATCATACCAGCAGGACCACCACCAATGACAATTACTTTATTCATCTAAATTCCTTTCTGTGATGATTTTGAGACGGACGATGATTTTTTGCTCCGTCCTAAAATCATCGTCCGTTCCCAATCATCATCTTTTCATCTCTTCTATTGCTTTTAATATACCATATTTTCCATAATCATAAGTCAAACTACCTTGCATATAAGCTATATATGGTTCTCTAATTGGTCCATCACAGCTAAGTTCAATAGTTGAACCTTCTGTAAAAGTTCCTGCTGCCATTATGACTTCATCTTCATATCCGCCCATTGGACTTGGCTCTGGAACAACAGATGAATCAATTGGAGATCCTTTTTGAATTCCTTGACAGAATTTTATTAATTTTTCAGCGGTTCCTAAATGAATTGTTTGCACTATATCTGCTCTTTCTTCATTGTATTTTGGTTCAACTGTATACCCTAATTCTTCTAAAATGGCACTAGCAAATACGGCTGTTTTGACACTACTTGCTACAACTTGTGGCGCAAAAAATAGTCCTTTTAATAAATTGGTATTTTGATTTAAAGAAGGTCCTATTTCTTTTCCAATTCCTGGAGCCGTTAATCTTTCCGCACATAGTTTTATTAAATGTGCTTTTCCCACAATATATGCTCCACTTGTGGCAATACCTGCACCTAAGTTTTTCATTAATGAACCTACTGCAATATCTGCTCCAACTTCAATTGGTTCTCTATCTTGCACAAATTCTCCATAACAATTATCCACCATGATAATTACTTCTTTGTTGACTTCTCTTATAGCTTTTATGGCTTTTTCGATTTTTTCTATTGTCAAACTTTCTCTTGTTGAATAGCCTCTTGACCTTTGAATTTCGACTAATTTGATATCTTGCTTTGCTAATCTTTCTTTTATTTTTTCAATATTAAAATCATTGTTAATTAATTCAATTTGTTCATAATGGATTCCATAGGCTTTCAATGAACTTTCATTTACTTCTTTTCCAATTCCAATAACGGTTTGCAATGTGTCATATGGTTCTCCTGTTATACTAAGCATAGTGTCATTAGGACGTAGTAATCCTGATAGGGTAATTGCTAAAGCATGTGTTCCTGAAATAAATTGTGCTCTTACCAAACTATCTTCTGCTTTAAATATTTTGGCATAGATTTCTTCTATTTTGTTTCTTCCTACTTCATCTATTCCATATCCTGTTGATGTTGCTAAATGCATTTCTTGCAAATTACATTCTTGAAATGCTTCAATTACCTTTACGCTATTTTTACTACATATTTCTTCTATTTTTTTGAATTGTGGTTCTATTTTTTTTTCTATTTTTTTTGATAGTTCCAATAATTCTTGGTTCATTAAAATTCCCCCTAAAAATTAATTTGTTTTTATATGGTTAACTTTCTTATTTTTTATTTCTTTGGCATATTTATTTTACTACATTTTACCTTTGTTCGCAATACTATTTCACGTTTCGATTTACTTTATGTGACTATTGTGATATAGAGATTGAAACTTATTCAAAGATTACTTTTATATTATCGTTTTATCATGTTCTAAGTTGTCTTACTTTAAAGGGAAAAGGACATCAAATACCCTTACAGTAAACACAATCTGAAGGAAGAGAGGCTTGTAAAGTTTTTCATTGAGTTCTTTTCTCCTATTACATATTAAAAAATAGCTGTAATTGTTTATATTTTACAATTACAGCTATTTTTATTGTATAGGAAAATCGAATTTTATCTTGACCTTATGTGGATTTTTCCGTATACAACAAGGTTAATCTACATATATTTGTGAAGTACTGCGAAGCAGTCTTCACATGTGTGTGTCGAAATTATTTTTGTGCATATGGTAATAATGCAATATGTCTTGCTCTTTTTATAGCAATTGTGATATCTCTTTGATGTTTTGCACACATTCCGGTATTTCTTCTTGGTAAGATTTTACCTTTATCACTAATGAATTTCTTTAATTGTTCTGGATTCTTATAATCTAAAACAAAATTTTTATCACTACATAATAAACATACTTTTTTTCTTTGTTTTCTGAATCTTGGATTGTAATCCTCATCATAATTTTTATTATTTCTCTTATTTTGTTTTTTATCTGCCATTTTCTATTCCCCCCTAACAAATTAGAATGGTAGGTCATCACTTGAAGACATTTCAAAATCTGCTCCCATGTTACCAGGTGCTGTATTTCCAAATGTATTTTCAAAAGTTGTATTGTTTGATGTTTCTCCATCTCTTTTACTATCTGCAAAATATGCTTCTTCAGCAACAACTTCTGTTACATAATGTTTTTGTCCTTGTTCATCATCCCAAGTTCTTGTTTGAATTCTTCCAATAACACCTACTTGTTGACCTTTCTTAAAGTACTTACTACAAAATTCTCCTAATTTACTCCATGCAACAATATTGATAAAATCTGCTTGTCTTTCTTCTCCTTGTCTTACAAATCTTCTATTAACTGCTAGACTAAATGAAGATACTAATGTATTACTTGTTTGTGTATATCTTGTTTCTGGATCTCTTGTTAATCTTCCCATTAAAATTACTTTGTTCATTTCTTATCACCTTTCTTTACTTTAAATAAAGGCCCCTTCTTTATTTAATTTATTATATAGGAAAAATCCTCTTCTATCTTGACCACATATAGATTTTTCCGCATACAACAAGGCTAATTCACCTTGTTGCGTACAAGATTGTTTTGCAATTTTGTACATATGGACGTCGAAATCTTTGATTTCGTTAACACACGCCTTTCTTATTTTTCTATTTTTACAGTAATAAATTTTATAATATCATCTGTAATTCTGTAAACTCTTTCAAGTTCAGCTATTAATTCTGGTTTTGCTTCAAAGTTGAACAAAAGATATGTAGCTTCTTTGAATTTTTTAATATCATATGCTAATCTTCTTTTTCCCATGTTTTCAACTGATTCCACTTTACCATTTTCATTGATTAATCCTGTGAATTTTTCTTCTAAAGCTTTTAAACCTGCTTCGTCAACGTTTGGATTAACAATGATAATACTTTCATATTTATTCATTATCATTCACCTCCCTATGGATTTATAACCTGCATTTTCTTGCAAGTAGAGATACTTCTTTTTTATAATTGCAAGTTTATTTTTTCCATTACAAGAAATACAAATTCTTATAATGTAAAAAATATTGTTCTTTAATTATAAAAAATAGCTGTATTATCTTTAAAGCACAGCTATTCTATCATATTTTTTTATAGATTTCAAGTATATTTTTCACTTTTTATCTAATAAATTTTCACTTTTTATCTAATAAATTGCTATATTACCTCTAATTTTTCATAATTCTCCATACATACTCTTTTTGCTTCTGGTTTCATAAAAGTCAGTCTTTCAATCAATCTTTGATAATGCTCTTTAGAATTTTCTAGTACATCTTCTAGTTTATCTATTTTTTTACTAGCATATATATTATAATATTGAATTCCTTCTTCTATTTGTTTCTTAGAAACAGTATAATGTCCAAAATAAATTAAATTAAATAAGTCTTTCCATTCTTTCTCATTAAAATCTTTCTTTTCCATATATTGAGTAATAATTGAATAAGAACTATTTTCATAGTCCTTTTTTAAGGTTGCTTTTTTTGTATTTATCATATCTAATAATTCTTTTGATAGACCTACTAATTGACTTAAGAGAATCACATTTTCTTTTAAATAATCTTGTATAACTCTAATAGCATAGTACAAAATTGTATGATTTTCTTCTAAAATAGAGGCTCCTGCATAATCCCTAATGTGAATTGTTTTAGACCTAAGAACAGCCAATGGATTAACTTCATTAATGATTTTTGTTCGATAAAAATAGCCTTTATCTAACAAAGAATAAGAAATGATATTATGATATATATTTGATATGATATTTTCATAAGAATCTGTATATAAATTATTTAAACTATATAATTGTTCATTTCCCCATGTTGCAATATTCCCATTGTAACTAATTAGAAAATCCAATCCCCATTCATCATTTTTATTTTTTACTAAAGATGGATTACTATAAGAATTATATTTCATATCATTATCAAAAAGTGTAATTAATTGTTCTAAATTATTAGCATTTGGATTTCTCAAATTTACTTTTAAGTTAGAATGAAATATTTGTGCAATTCCTACACTTATTTTATAACCATCAGGAAAGTGTAATGCATATCGATATAATCCAATTTTAAAAATTTCCTCATTATCTGATACGTATTTTTTTCCATCCGTTTTTGTACAACCATAATGTTCAATTACTTTTTCAATAGAATTATCTCCTGTTAATGTATGTAATTGTAATTCAAAATTTTCTTTATCTGCGAAAAAATTTTTATATACGTCAATAATATTGAAAATACAATTGATTCCTATTTTAGATATATGCCATTTATCAATGCTAATTCTAAGAACAACTTTTGTAGGTGTTTTTCTTTGACATAATGCTTCGTACATTTCACTAATCATATTTCTAGTAATTTTAGCATCTGCTCCCCACATACCGCTTGTGACAATTACGATTCTATCAGTCTGTGCTCTTCTAATAGTTTCTTTTATATATTCAAATTTTTTAAATGGCTCTCCTCCACCTAAAATAGATAAATACCCATTGTTAGAGGCATTAATAAATGCGATAAACTTTTCAAATCCTTCTCTTGAAAATTCATACTGCTCTCTTGGTAACTCAAAGCCCTCATTATCTGATCTAAAAAAGCAATGTGAACATTGAACATCACAAAATTTTGTAAAAAATACAAAAGCCATTGTTTTTCCTTTAAAGGTTTTCATTTTATTTTCATGAATCTTAACCTTTGTTATAATTTCTTGAATATATGTATTTGGCTCATCAAAAATATTCATTTGTAAAAATCCCTCCATAACTAAAATTTAATAATCTCACAAGTTTTAAAATGATAGCAAAATAAATTGTTACTTTTAGGAATTCCTTTGAAATAGCAACAAATTGCTGGGATGACACCAGCATGTGTTACCACTAATACATCCTTTTTTTCATATATTTCTTTATATTCATCTAAAAAATTGTAAACACGATTTAGTAGTTGTTGTACACTTTCAGCTCTATCATACTGACAATTAAGAGAATAATTCCAAAATGAAGAATAATCAAATTCCTCTTTACATAATCCTTCAAATTCTCCAAAATCTCTTTCCATAATTCTTGAATCTGTAACAACAGGAATTTGGTAATTACTTATAATTTCTGCTGTTTTCTTAGCACGAATTAATGGAGATGAAATGATTTGATAAAATTCAGTTTGGTTTAGCAATTCTCTTGTTAAATTTGCTTCCTGAATTCCCAAATCATTTAATGGAATATCTGCTCTTCCTTGAATCTTATTCTTTAAATTCCAATCTGTTTTACCATGTCTAATCACATATAACATAAAAAAACCTCATCTTATAAAACTATTTTTTTCTTTTGCAGGAAATACACTGTCCATTACTTTTTTATCATTACTAGTATCCCAATCAATAAAGGAAAATCCTCTTTGTGATAACATATATTCTAAACAAAGTTCGTGTATCCCTATACCTTTTAAATACTTTTCAAATTCTTCTATCTTTTCTTTATTTGCCTCTATATTTTTCGCTGTTTGCTTAAATCCTTCTATTACTTTATCTTTATCTTCTATAGAATGTACTCTTACATCATCTACATGATAATGTCTTCCCCAACCTTCTCGAGAAGCACGTAAGTATATAACATCAGAATCTTTATTAAACTTTTCAATTTCTCTATGACTACAATTCCACACTTGTTCCACATTATGGCTATATTTAATAGAATTCAACCAATCTCTATTGTCAAAAGAAATTCTTCCTGTTATCACATCATGTCCATTTTCAAAAGGCTTTTTACAATACCAAACTTCCGAAAATCTAGCTAAAAACTGGTCATCTAAACTTACTTTAAATTTTTCTAAATCTTCCATGGAACTTATACAAAAATTTGGTAGTTTATAATAATCATAAGAAGGGATAGAAGATACGATATACATTCCAGTATTAGGATTACTTTCTAATTCTTTTTCTATATCTTGTATTAGTGTATTCACGTGAAAGGCTGGATATCTATGAATTTCCTTTTCCAAATCTTCTTGTTTTTTTAATCCAAATTCCACTAATACCAGATGTTTTTTCCATTTATTCGGTATTTGCTGTGCCACTAAAAATGCCCCCTTTCTATTTACGATTGTCTTATTTTACCATTTTTCCCATATTTTGCCAATAGTTTTTTGCAATTTTTTCATTTTTCTTAATATTTTCTCTATTTACTTTTTTTTGTAATTCCATAATTGGTATTGGTAATAGTGAGATACCTAATGTTATTCCCCATTGTACTCCAGTTAAATTCGTTACATTAAATATGTTTGCTAAAGCTGGAATAAATACCACAATAGTTTGTACAAAAATCCCCAGTATAAAACTTCCTATTAAAAACTTATTTTCTAATATACCAACTTTAAAAATTGATTTTTCACTTTTTATATTAAAACTGTGAACAAGTTCTAGTAATCCCATACTAATAAATGCCATGGTCCTTCCAACCTCTACGCCATAATATTTATTTCCAATACTAAATGCAATTAATGTAAGCATTCCTATCATAATGCCCTCTAATATAATTTTACTCCATAACCCATCTGCAAATATTCCTTTTTTTGAATCCATTGGTTTTCTTTCCATAATATCTTTTTCTGGTGGCTCTAATCCAATAGCAATTGCAGGTAAAGAATCTGTTACTAAATTTATCCATAGTAATTGGATAGCAAGTAATGGAGATTGAAGACCTAATACCAATCCCATAAAAATGGTTACAATTTCTCCTATATTTGTCGCAATTAAAAAATGAATCGCTTTTCTAATATTATCGTAAATATTTCTTCCTTGCTTTACAGCATCAACAATGGTTACAAAATTGTCATCTACTAAAATCATATCTGCCGCATTTTTGGCAACATCTGTACCACCTTTTCCCATGGCAATTCCAATATCTGCACTTTTTAATGCTGGACTATCATTTACTCCATCTCCTGTCATAGCAACAACAGTACCATTTTTTTGCCATGCCTTTACAATTCTTACTTTATGTTCAGGAGTCACTCTTGCGAAAACTGTAAATTTTTGAATTTCTTTTTCAAATGTTTCTTGCTCTAATTTATCTAATTCTTCTCCTGTAATGGCTCTATCTTTTTTAGAATATATTCCAATTTTTTCTGCAATTGCCTTTGCTGTTGCAATATGGTCCCCTGTAATCATAACTGTTTTGATACCTGCTTTTTTACAAGTTTCTACTGCTTCTTTAACGCCTTCTCTTGGTGGATCGATCATACCAATTAATCCGACAAAATTCAAATTATTTTCAATGATAGAACTTTCTAATTTGTTTGGTAAACTATCCACTTCTTTATACGCCACAGCAATCACTCTTAAAGCTTTATTAGCCATTTTTTCATTTTCTTTTAAAACATTTTCTTTTTGCATACCAATACATCTATTTAATAATACATCTGGAGCACCTTTCGTTATTATTCTATACTTTCCATTTGCTAACTTATGTACGGTTGTCATCAATTTTCTTGTTGAGTCAAATGGAATTTCATTAACTCTTGGCATAGATTGATATAATTGCATTTTATCCAATTTGTTTTTGTATGCCACTTCCACTAATGCCATCTCAGTTGGCTCTCCTACTACTTCTATTTTCCCATTATTTTTTTCTATTTTGCTATCTGTACACATAGTAGCCAGTTCCATTGCAAAATTGGGGTTTTCTGATCTAATTTCCACTACTTTCATTTTATTTTGTGTTAAGGTTCCCGTTTTATCAGAACATATGACATTACTACTTCCCAGTGTTTCAACTGCTGGTAATTTTCTAATAATACTATTTCGTTTTGCCATTTTGGTTACACCAATGGATAGCATAATGGTAACAATTGCTGGCAATCCTTCTGGTATCGCTGCCACAGCTAATCCCACAGAAGTCATAAACATTTCCATTGGTGGTATTTTTTTGATAATACCTATTACAAAAATCACCAAACAAATAATTAAACAAATAACCCCTAATATTTTTCCTACTTGATTTAATTTCTTTTGAATTGGTGTTTCTGGTGATTCATTTTCAATAATCATATTAGCAATTTTTCCAACTTTTGTATCCATTCCAACTTCTGTAACAACAACTCTCGCATGTCCATTTACTACTGTACTTCCCATAAATACCATATTGACAATATCGCCTAATGGGATTCCTTTTTTACAAACGGTATCTCCATTTTTTTCTACACCTTCTGTTTCTCCTGTTAGACTAGATTCTTCTACTTTTAAATTAAAGCTTTCTATAATTCTACAATCTGCTGGGACACGATTTCCTGCTTCTAAAATAATAACATCTCCTATGGTTAAAGTTTCTGATGGTACTTCCATTTCTATTTCATTTCTAATTACCTTTGACATCTGTGGCGTCATCTTTTTTAAACTTTCAATTGATTTTTCAGCCTTTGCCTCTTGTAAAACACCCATGATGGCATTTAATACCACAATCGCTATGATAATGATGGAATCAATATAATCATTTTCTCCTTGATACCAAGATACACCTGCTGATACAATAGACGCCATAATTAAGATAATAATCATAAAATCATTAAATTGCTTAAAAAATTTAATGATGATTCCCTCTTTTTTAGTATTTTCTAATTCATTTTTACCATACTGATTTTGTCTTTTTAAAACTTCATCCGTATTTAATCCTTTACAAAAATCAGTATTAAGTTTTTTCTCAACTTCTTCTTTTCTAAGCATTTCCCACATATTTTTTCTCTCCTTCGTATAGACAATTGTCTTGTCCTTTGTCTAACTAATTGTATTCACGTAGATAATTTTTATGACTACTTTTTAGAAACACTATTTTTTAACTTAATTCATATGCTATCATTAGAAACTTTATAAACATAACAACTTAAATTTACATTTAGAACGGAGGTTTTTATGTGTTATTAAACTGCATCATTTTAGCAATTTCTAGTAGTATAGATTCTCTTGGAATTGGTATTACATATGGAATAAAAAATACCAAAATAACCATGGGTGCTAAATTCATTTTATTTTTTATTAGCTTTATCATTTCTATCATTTCCATATATTTGGGAAATTTATTAAAATACATCTTTCCTGACTTTCTTATTCATTACTTAGGCAGTTTCCTTTTAATGTTTATGGGATTGTTTATGTGTTTTCAATCATTAAAAAAATCAAAGCAAGGGTGTAACACAAAAGATGAGAAAGGTTCAAAAATGTCAGATAAAGGAAAAATATATTCTTTTTTTATTAAATGTTTGGGAATTACCATAAAAATTATTAAAAATCCTAGTTCTTCTGATTTAGATAAATCCAATACTATTGATTCTAAAGAAGCCATGTTTTTAGCTTTGGCACTTTCTTTAGATAGTTTTTGCATTGGTATCGGCTTTAGCATGATAAATACATTTCTCATTATATTTCCATTATTAACAAGTTGTTTTCAATTAGGTCTCTTAACTATTGGAAATCGTTGTGGACAAAAATTATATTCTTTTCGTAAAATCCCTGATAACATTTTGTCAACGATTTCTGGCGTTTCATTAATTATTATTGGATTTTGTAAAATGATATAATAATTGTCTATATAAACTAATTTTATTTTTACTTTTCCATTGCTTTATGAAGTAAAGCATGATAATATAGAAACAAGAAACTAGTGTTATGGTCACGGATTGAATGACCTAGTCTATCATGCTAGACAATTACTTGCATGATAGTTGCCTTAAATGCAGAAAGGAGAATACGTATGAAACAATCGCGGTTCAAGAATCTCACGTATCAACGTAAAAAGCAGAAATTATTAACTGAAATTCAAAAGAAATGTGGTGGTGCGTTGTCCGAAAAAGACCTCGAAACCATTGCGAGAAATCTCGCAATTAACACACAATGTACCCTAGAACTAGTTAACTCTTCTGAACAGATGCAGAAAGAGTTAACCTTGGTCTGGATGACACCACCAATAAATCCTAAACCTAGCTATATTTATACTAGGGAATATGGGCATGTATTAATTGGAAATGCCGGCTTCATTTCAATTTCTGAATACTGGAATCGACAACTTGATTATCCCGAAGACTTTACCGACCGACCGATTTTTTCACCCAGTGAAAAACTTGTCATCAAGGTAGAAAAGCATTCGACTTCTATATCTTCACCCTGTTTGCAAAAAGAATACCGGATAGTTATCTACCTTCCTGAATAATGTAATGGCAGGCCAAACGGCAACTAGATCCACAAAAGCAGAGGTTCTATCCCTCTGCTTTTGTAATTAATTATTCTTTAATTTCATAGACAATAATTTTGATATTCCATTTTCCTCCATCGTAATTCCATAAACGGTATCTGCTGCCTCCATAGTTCCTTTTCTATGTGTAATGACTAAGAACTGTGTATTTTTAGAAAATTTCTTTAAATATTCTGCATATCGATAAACATTGACATCATCAAGTGCTGCTTCTATCTCATCTAGTACGCAGAATGGTGCTGGATTAATTTTCAAAATAGCAAACAGTAAAGCAATGGCTGTAAAGGCTTTTTCTCCTCCAGATAATAACATCATATTTTGTAGTTTCTTTCCTGGCGGTTGTACAGTTATTTCTATTCCACATTCTAAGATATTATCTTTATCTTCCAATGTTAAACTTGCATTTCCTCCACCAAATAATTCTTTAAATACTTCTGCAAAATTCTTATTAATTAGTTCAAATTTTTCTTTAAATTGTTCTTTCATAATACTTGTCATGTCTGTTATAATTTTTCTTAATTTTGCCATTGTGCTTTCTAAATCCACTCTTTGTTCACACATGAAGTCATATCTATCTTTTAAGTTTTTGTATTCTTCTATGGAATCAACATTGACACTTCCTAATTCTCTAATTTCGTTTCGCAAATCTTTTACTTTTTTCTGTGTCAATTGTACATTATCTGGTTTTCGGTAATCTACAACATTGTTTGGTGTAAGTTCATATTCTTCCCACATTTTATTAATAATACTATTTATATCTTCTTCCAATTTGGTTTTCTTAACATCTATTTTTACAATCTGGGCTTTTAAATCTTCTATTACCTTAAACTTACTATTGATTTCTTCTTCTTGTTCTGCCAATTTCTCATTTTTCTGTGTTCTTTTTTCTTTTAATTCTTCAATTTTAGAACCGCTATTTTGTACTTCTTCTTTGATTTTTTCAATTTTGTCTTTGATTTCTTCAATTGATTTTTCCAAATTAAAATTATCTTGTGTAATTTGCTCAATTTGCACTCTTTTATTTTCAATACTTTTATTAGTGCTGTTAATCTCAGAATCAATTCTTTCTTGTAGTTCCTCTATTGAACTTTCGCTTTCATCAAATGAAGATACAGAAATTTTTAAATTGGTAATATCAAAATTCAAATCATCTACATATTTTTGGTTATCTTTATTTAGTTCTGCAAACTCTGTGATGATTTTCTTTAATTTCTCATTTTCTTCATTAATCGCTTCTATTTGTTCTTGGAATGCTGTTTTATTTTTAGTACTTTCCTCTTTTTGCTCATCCAATTTTTTACTTTCTTCTTTTAATTTATTTAATCTTGTTTCAATTCGCCCAATATTGTCTTCAATGGCATTTATCTTTTCTTTTCCTGTTGCATAAGTAATTTCAATTTCCTGTAATTCTCTTTCAAAGCTAGAGGCTGTCTCTAAAACATTTTGAATAGAGGTTTCATAATTTTCTTTTTCTTGTTCTAATTTTTGTATTTGTTCCTCTAATTTTTTAATTTCTTTTTGTAGTTTTTCTATTTCTCTTCCTCTACCTAAAATGTTGACTGTCTTTTTCGCAACAGAACCACCTGTGATAGCTCCTGATGGATTAATCACATCTCCATCTACTGTAATTATTCTAAAGCTATATCCATTGTCTTTGGCTACTCTAATAGCTGTATCCATATCTTGTACAATCACCGTTCTTCCTAATAAATTTAGGATAATATTTTCATATTTTTTGCTATATTGAATTAAATCTGAGGCAATACCAATAATTCCATTGTTTTTGCCTTTGATTTTTTCAAGTTTCTTTCCTCTTACAGATGTAATTGGTAAGAAAGATGCTCTACCTAAGTTATTTTTTCTTAAATGTTCTATTAATCTTTTGGCATCTTCTTCATTTTCTGTTACAATATTTTGCAAGCTACTGCCCAAACACATTTCAATGGCTGTTTGATATTCTTCTGGAACTTCTATAATATTTGCTAAAACACCATGCATACCTTTTCCTAATTCTTTTGTGGTTTCACAATCTTTTAGCAACGTTTTTACACTCTTAATATATCCCTCTTTTTCTTTTTCAGTTTCAATTAAGAATTTTAATTTTGATTCCTTAATTCGTTTTTCTCCTGAAAGCATATTGATTTTACTATCGAAATCTTTGATTTTTCTGTCTGCTTCTTCTTTTTCTTTGTTGACATCTTCTAAATCTGTCAAGATTTTATTTCGTTTACTTTCAATTTCATAAAATTCCTTGGCAATTTCTTCTTTTTTCATTCTAGTACTATCCAACTCAGAAACATTGCCTGTTATCTCATTTTTGATTTGTGTTTGTCTTTTTTGATAGTTTTGATAATTAATATCTTGCTCACTAATACTTGCTTGTAACGCATACTTTTTATCTGTATTGTCTTCTACCGTCTTTTTATGTGCCTCTATTTCTAACTCTTTACTAGATAGTTTTTTTGTAATTTCTGCTAATTCGTTTTCTTTTTCTTCTAATTCTTTTGCAAATTTTTCTTTATTCTGTTTTAAATTTTTCTTCTTTTCTTCTTTTTGCTTTTTCTCTTCTTCTAGTTCTTTTATCCTTGCAGATAACTCTTCAATTTCTTTCTCAAAACGCTCTTTATTTTGTTTATTATTTTCAATCCTTGTATTAGAAACATTGATATCTGAATTTAGCATTTCAATTTCTTTTTTGCTTTCAAATCCTAAATTAGACATCTCTTCAATAGACTCTGTAATATTATCGATTTCTGATTTTAATTCTTCTTTTAATGCTTTAATTCTTTCTAATCTGCCTTCTTCATCATTACATTGATTTTTATAGATTTCTTCATCTTTTACAATATCTTCTAACTCTTTTTTATATTTTTCTATATTGTATAAAAATAATCCAATTTCAATATTTTTTAATTCCTCTCTTAAATTCAAATACTTCTTTGCCTTTTCTGACTGTTCTTTTAATGGTTCTAAATTTGTTTCGATTTCAGCTAATATATCATTAATTCTTAGAAGATTTAATTTTGTATGTTCTAATTTTTTCTCACTTTCAGCTTTTCTGACTCTATATTTTACAATTCCTGCTGCTTCTTCAAAAATATGTCTTCTATCCTCTGATTTATTACTTAAAATCTCATCAATTTTTCCTTGTCCAATAATAGAATAGCCATCTTTTCCAATACCTGTGTCCATAAAAAGTTCTAATACATCTTTCAATCTGCATGGTACTTTATTGATATAATATCCCGTTTCTCCACTTCTATATATCTTTCTTGTAACCGTAACTTCTGTATATTCAATAGGTAATGTTCCATCTGTATTATCAAACACCAAAGAAGCTTCTGCAAAGCCTAGTGATTTTCTATTTTGTGTACCTGCAAAGATGATGTCTAACGATTTAGAACCTCTTAGAGATTTCATACTTTGCTCGCCTAATACCCATCTAATTGCATCTGATATATTACTTTTTCCAGAACCATTAGGTCCAATGACACTGGTAATTCCTGGCATAAATTCTAATACGGTTTTATCTGCAAATGACTTAAATCCTTGTAATTCCAATCTTTTTAAATACATGTATATCTCCTCTTTTGTCCAATTGGGGACGTTTCTGTTTGAGACATTTTTATGTCAACTCACAATGTTTAGTTTAAAATATTTTATAAATCAACATAAAAATGTCTCAAACAGAAACGTCCCCAATAAGACATTACATATTTTTATCAATATTTGGTAACAATTGTTTCTTTCTTGAAACAACACCTGGTAAAAATGCTCTATTATTTTCCAATTTTACATCAAATGCTTTTTCTACAGCATCTGTTCTATCTCCTAAAGCTATAATTTCTGAGTTACTGTTTAAGATATCTGTTATTGCTAGTACAAAAAGTTTTAAACCTTTTTTCTCAATCTCGCTATTGATTGCACTTTCTAAATCTTTTTGTCTTTTTAATACTTCTTCAATATCAACCGTATTTACTTGTGCAATCACAAATTTATTTCCATCTTTATCAAGATTTTTAGCGTCTAAATTTACTAATTCTGCTTCTGAGAAATCTCCTAAGTCTGTTCCTGCTTTTAACATATCTAATCCATATTCTTCAATATTGATTTCTGCTATTTTTCCTAATTCTTCTAATGCTTTTTTATCATAGTCTGTTGTTGTTGGAGATTTTAATAATAATGTATCTGATATGATGGCGCTTGCCATTAAAATTGCTTCTTCTTTGCTAATTTCATGTCCTAATCTTTTATATTCTTCAAACAAAATCGTACATGTACATCCATATGGTTTTGCTGTATAGTATAAAGGTTCTGATGTTTCAAAATTTGCTATTCTGTGATGGTCTGTTACTGATAAAATTTTTGCATTTTCAATTCCTTCTACACTTTGATTAAATTCATTATGATCTACTAAGCATACTTCTTGTCCTTCTTCTACTTTATCTATCATTTCTGGTGCTTCTAATTTTAAATAATCTAATACATATTGTGTTTCTTTATTAATTTTTCCTAATCTTTTTGCACCTGTGCAATTCCATCCATTTTTCTTGTCTAGTCTTTCGCTTACTAAACTTGCACATATTGAATCTGTGTCTGGGTTTTTGTGTCCAAATATAAATACTTCTTTTTCCATTTTCATTTCTCCTTTATTTCGATTTTTTCTTTATTTCTCACTTATTATATTTTCATTTACCAAATTTGTCAATTAGGAAAACACGCAATTATTCAATTTATTACTATCAAAAGCTAAAAATTTTTTATCAACCTATAATTGTGTTTGTATATATTAAGTAAACAAATACACACTCTGCTTGCTGAATAGAGTGTGTATTTAAATCATTCTTCTGGCGACTACTTTTGTGCCTCCTTATTTTTATTATAGCATATTTATCAAATAACTTATTTTTCTTCTATATTCTTCAAAATATTTTCCAATTCTTGTTTATTAAATTGATATTTTTTATTACAGAAATGACAAACCAATTCTGCCTTTCCTTCTTTTTCTATAATATCTTCTAGTTCTTCTTTACCAATTGTCATTAAAGCATCTTGCATATGTTCTTTTGAACAGTCACATTTAAATTGTGGCACAATATTATCTTCTATAATTTCAACCTGTTCATCTCCTGTTATTCTTTTTGCAATTTCTTCTAATGTTAAATTTTGGTCTAACATTTTTGACATTGCTCCAGCCTTAAAGATAGATTGCTCTACTGTTGATATATCTTCTTCTGTTGCATCTGGCATTGGATTAATTAAATAGCCTCCACTTGCCCTTACACCATTTTTATCCACTAAAACGCCTAATGCCACTGCTGAATCTCTTTGTTCTGAATTTACAAAATAATTTGCAAAATCCTCTGCTATTTCTCCTGATACTAATGGAGATATGCCAATATATGGATCTTTTAATCCAATATCTTTTACTACATTGATATATCCCTCATATCCAACAGCCCCACCAACATCTAATTTTCCATCTTCATTTAATGGCAATTCCACTACTGGATTTGTAGCATATCCTTTTACAATTGGTTTATTGTTTGCTGTCGCAATCATAACACCGATTGGTCCATTTCCTTTTAATTGCACTGTTAACTTGTCCTTACTTCCTTTCATTTCTGTCGCCATAATGGCTGTTATCGTTAGTAATCGTCCAAATGCAGCAGTTACGACTGGACTCATATCATGTATTTTTCTTGCCTCTTCTACCATTTCTGTTGTATTGGCACATACAACAGAAATTCTTCCTTCATGTGCTAAAAATTTTATTATTTTATCTGACATATATATTCTTGTATGATATTTAAATAATCATACGCTCCTTTCTTTACTCTTTATAATTTTAACCAATTTTCAAAATTTTAAATTTCTTATGAATGTACTGTAAAAAATTGATACTTCCATTTTTCTGTGAATATTTCTTTTTTTCTTCTGTTTGCTTGATATTGTCGATACCTCTTAAAAAAGCTTCAATTGCACATCCATGTGAACATATGACAATACATTTGTTGTCATTTTCTTCTGCTATCTTTTGAATACATATATTCATACGTTTTTTTACACTTTCTGTTGTTTCTTGTCCTTGTATTCCTCTAATCTCATTATATTTTTCCTTATCTATCAAAATTTGTGGATTTATTTTTTTTATTTCTTCCCATAACATTCCATCATATATCCCAAAATCTTTTTCCATTAAATCATTACAAATATTAATATTTAATTTAAAATAGTCTGCTGTAGGTTTAATTGTTTCTATACATCTAGTTGATGGACTAGAATATATTCTTTCTATGTTATATTTTTTTAATTTTTCTAATAACTTTTTTGCCATTTTCTTACCTTCATCTGTTAACGGAAAATCTGTTCTTCCTGATAAAGCATTTATTTTATTTCCTTCACATTCCATATGTCTTATTAACATTATTGAAGTCATATTATTCTCTCCTATCAACACGGTTTGTTTCTGCTTTGTCTAGTTCTGTTTTTATATACTTCTTAGATTTATTCGTTTCTTTTATTATAAATTCATTTATTGGTTCATAATCAATTTCTTTTTTTATAATTTCTTCTAATGTACTCATTTCTTTTATATTTCTCTCTTCTAGATGGAAACGAGACAATAAATCATTAAATTTATTTGCATTACTACTCCTTGATATTCCAACAAATTTTTTATTATATTTTATAGAAAAAACTGCTCCATGAAATGTATCTGTAATCACATAATCTGCGTTTTTAAAATATTCTAACAATTCAAATGGTGTTACATTTATATTTTTATCACACCAAGGTTGATATAATCCTAATCCTATAGTCTTTAAATGATTTTTACTTGCAAATTCTTTTATATACTTCACTTCATTTTCATTACATAAACGATAATCATATGAATATATAATGATATATTTTTCTTCGTTAATCTCTATCTTAGGCATATACTTTCTAAAATCATATATAAATACAGGATCTAAGTTTTCTAATATCTTATGCTTGTTCTTTAATATTTTTTCAACAAAACTATATGTATTCTTATCTCTTACAGATATATTTTGTAGACAATCTAATCCCTCTTTTACTTTTTCTTCTAATTGATACTTTCTTATCTGGTCATAAGTAGTATGTCCACAACTTGCTGCATAAGTTATTGTGTAATTAGATACATCTTTCCCAAATAGTTGCTGTGTAAATCCAATATTTCCATTTCCAATACAATTAAATACTTCATCACTACCAATAATTGCAAAATCATAATCATTACAAAAATTGTTTTCTTCTGTTAATCCCAAATATCTCTTTCCATATTGTCCAATAATTTCGTCTCTTCTTTTCCTAAAAGCTACAAATTCCTGGTTATCCCAATCTTTTTCTCCTCTATCATTAAATTCTATTCCTTTATATACTTTTCCTGGCTTTATATCAATAAATTCAACATCATTTCCATACTCTTCTAGTATACTTTTTAATGACAATGCCTGAAAAAAGGATCCATAATTTTTTACTCTTTGCATTGATAATATTCCTGTTTTCATATTTCCTCCTATATCTAATTTTCCATTGTCTTATCTAATGCCATATTAAATCCCTGTTCAATATATATATGTTTAAATTTTTCTGTGTTTTTATGTTTTTTTGATGGTTGCTTTAATTGTGCATTTCCTTCTATAGCTTCTTCTATTGTTCTTTCTTCCATAAATATTTTTTTACTTAAATTTTCTATTATCTTTTTTCCTTTATCTGTATTTATCAATATGACAGATACTCCATCTTCTATTGGATAATGAAATTTTATTTTCTTCCCTAATCCCCAAAAATCTCCTAATGTAATATCTCCTACTCTTTCTTTTCTAGCATATCTACAATTATAACAGTTTTCTCTATAAAATAATCCTTCTAAAAAAGCGCGATAATATAAATCTTCTTTATTATGTTTTTTATAAATAACCTCATTTTTGTAATATGCTGTAAAATACCAATTATTTTTTCCTCTAAAACTAATATCATCTACTTTTTTATGCATAGGCAAATATTTTAAATATTCCCTTAAATATTTTTGAGGCGGTACTCCATGACATATTAAATCAATTGTTAATAGATTGTTTGTATCTATCTCTTTTAGGAAACTTTTTAATCCACTAATTTGACATGGTGTGCCAATGAAAACTACTTTTTTATTTTCTTTTAAGCAACTTTTTACATCTGAATAGCTTTTTCCTATTTTACTTTGAACATATTTAGAACCACAAAATTCTTTTACTTGTTTCAATGTAGTAGCCATTGTATGTTCTAATTCCATCTTCTCGTTAAATTTTGTTCCAAAAGCCACACCATCATTCTCTATAACATATTTATAGATTTCATATGCAATTCCTCCTGAAGAACTATTTTTTCTTGTTTCTTCGTCTAATGACCAAGCTGCATATACCTTCAATGGATTATAGAAATTAATTTCATTATTCTCTGGACACTTTTTTACACATAGATTACAATTAATACATTTTTGTTTATCAATGCTAGGTATTAATATGCCTTCTTCATTTTCAACCATCTTTATACATTTTCTGGGACATACATTATAACATACACTACATCCTGTACATTTATTTGTATTGCATATTTCCATTCTATTTCACCTCATTCTATTAGCTTATAATTTCTTTTAGGTAATATTGGTGATAACTTTTTATCTTTCATTGCTCCTAAGATACAATCGATTCTCATCGGAACACTTTCAGTTTCATTTTTAATAAAACTTAATATATATTTTTTATATTCTTCTGGTGCCATTTCATACAATTCCATCATATGTGCTAACATTTTATACATATCTGTACATCTTTTAATGTTTGGGCTAGACATAATGCTACCTGGTCTATTTCTATAATAATTGAAAATTGGAAACTCTCCATAAGCTAATTTTTGTGCCAATATAGTAGCTTTCATTGAATATATCATATCTTCATAATACATATCTTCTATAAATGTAATATTATTATCTTTTAAGAATTTTGTATTCCAACATTTACTTGGTACTCCAAAGAAAATATCACAACTAAGTCTAGCTTCTTTAGTAGAATTTTCCGCATTCGATAAATATATAGCATTACTTCCCCCAATATATTGAACCCCAAAGAAGGCAATATCTACTCTTCCTTTTTGTAATACTTCACTAATTCTTGTTAATGTATGATTGTCATACATTGTATCATCACCATCTAAATATACTATATACTCACCTCTTGCCCTTTTTACTGCAATATTTCTAGATGCTCCTAATCCTATATTTTTGTCATTATTCACAAGAATTACATTATCTCTTTCATATTTTTTTATCTTTTCATTCGTTTTATCTGTGGATCCATCATTTACAACTATTAATTCAAAATTTTTATAGTCTTGTTGTAATACACTATTTATTGCTCTTTCAATATAATTCTCTATATTATACGCAGATATAATAATAGAAAAGCTAATATCTTCTTTCATAAATCTCCTCCATCTTTTAATAGCTTTATTAAATATACCATATTTTACAAAATAATTCAATATTTCTAGTTTTGCACATCTATTTGACAAATGCGGAAAGTATAGCTGTAATACAAAATATATGTCACTTGCTTCGTTCAAGTAAACCAAACTAACTCAGACCTTCTATACAGATAATTCCAATTTTCTTTTAAAAATAAGCCACAAAGCTTACATTTCACAAATTATTTTCACTTTATGTCGTGAAATAGAAAATTTTTTTACTATTTCTAGACAATAAAAAATATTCAATTGAACATTTAACATTTCAAATTGAATATTTTTTATTGATGTATTTCAAACATATCTTTTCCTTCGCCACAAACTGGGCAAACCCAATCATCTGGTAAATCCTCAAAGGGTGTTCCTGGAGCAATTCCTGCTTTTTCATTTCCGAATTTTGGATTATAAATATATTTACACTCAATGCATTCATATCGTTGATTGTCTGACTTTTCCGTTTTAAAATTTCTATAGCCTAAACTGATTGCTACAATTACCATAAGCAAAAATGATAAAGCTTTCCATATTCCACTTTCTAGCATAATCACCGCAAATATTCCAAAAGTTGCACTAATTCCATATAGGATTAAAACTGCTTGTTTTTGACTAAATCCTTTTGCCACAATTCTATGGTGTAAATGCCCTTTATCTGCTTTAAATATAGCTTTAATAGATTTGCCCTTTATCAATCTTCTAATAATTGCCCAAAATGTATCAAATAATGGTAATCCCAAAACAATTAATGGTAATACAATTACAGCTGCTGTATAGGTTTTTGCTACACCTAAAATAGAAATAATAGACAATGAAAATCCTAAGAAGTTTGAGCCTGTATCACCTATGAACGTTTTTGCTGGTGCAAAATTGAATGGTAAAAATCCAACTAATGCTCCTGCCAATGCTGTAATTAATAATATTGCTACCATTGGTGAATCATTTAATACAAATATAATTAACAATGATATTGCTGATATGACTGATATTCCTGAAGATAAACCATCTAATCCATCTATTAAGTTAATCGCATTTGTTACCCCTACAATCCATATGATTGTTATGATAATAGAAAACATTTCTTGCATTTCAATTGTATCTAAAAATGGCAATGTAATATCATCTATTCTTACTCCAAATGCAACTGTTACAATAGCTGCTAATACTTGTCCTATTAATTTTGTTATTGGTTTTATTGTTTTTATATCATCAACTACACAAGTAATAGAAATGATTAGTATTCCTAAAAACATTCCTAATAGTTTTTCTCCATATCGTTCTATCCCGAAATAGATTAATTGAATTTTCTATGCTCATGACAATTAATAGATAAATTACAGAAACTAAAAATCCTAATATGACTGCTGGGCCACCAAATTTGGGCATTGCCTTTTTATGCATTCTTCTTTGATCTTTCGGAACATCTACAGCACCTACTTTATGAGCAATTTTTATGGTATACGGTGTTGCCATAAATGTTACGATAAATGCAAGCAAAAATGCAATTGCAATATCTCCCCACATAATCATTCCTCCATAATTTATTTCATATTTTCATTTTCGATTTCTTCTATAATTTTAATTCTCTCCATATGTCTTCCGCCTTCAAATTCTGTTCCTAACCACATTCTTAAGATGCAAATTGCCTCATTAACACTAACATAATCTGCACCTAATGCTAAGACATTGCTATCATTGTGTAATCTTGAAAATTTAGCTGTTTCTTCATTATAGCATGGCGTACTTCTAATTCCTTTAAATTTATTTGCTACAATACTCATTCCTAAACCGGAACGACAAATTAATATTCCTTTCTCTGCTTTTCCTTTTTGAACTGCAGTAGCTACTTCTTTTGCAATATTGGGATAATCTACCCTTTCTTCAGTCATACAACCATAATCTATATATTGTATTTCCTTTTCATCTAAGTATCTTTTGATTTCTTCTTTTAATTTATAACCTCCATGATCACTTCCAATTGCTATCATCTTAGTTCCTCCTTTTTGAACGATAGGGACGTGCCAAATCGTTCAAAAAAGAAACGAAAGGGACAGCCCATATATTCATTTTTTAATCTCCTATATAAAAATATATCATAAGTTTTTTCATAATACAATAAGAAATTAGAAAATTCACTTGCATTTCAAAAAAAAATATGTTAGAATATCAGATGTTATAATGAATAATTGACTAAGAGGAGGTGCTTATAGATGCCAAATATTAAATCAGCTAA
>CALXJS010000024.1 GCA_944388685.1 uncultured Clostridia bacterium
CAAATGTTATACATCAAATTAATTTGCTTATAAGCTAAATATAGTATACTACATTAATTATTATATGTCAAATATTAAATTTTAATACTATAAAAATGCTGGGTTACCTTATATTATTTTTTATGTCTTCGATAGATTTAAATACATAACTACTAATTCCTTGATTAATTGCTGAAATAACATTTTTTTCTTTATCATCAAAAAATATTGTTTCTGACCTTTTTAAATTATATTTATCAATAAGTAAATTATATATTCTTTTATCTGGCTTAATTATATGCTCTTGATAAGAATATATACCTCCATCAAATATGCTATTAATATTTATTAAATCATTAATGTAATTGTAACTATCTTCGGTTATATTTGTTAATAAATATAATTTATAACCTTGTTTTTTCAAAGTCTTTATATAATCAAAATTCGTAGTTATTAAAGGATAACTTTTTAATAAATTTTTTTTACTTAGTATATACTTTAAATCTTCAAATTCTTTATAATTAGATAAACTTTCTATATGCTCATTAACTTTTTTATTCCCAAGCAAACATTCTTTAAAACTTTTTCCATATGCAAGTTTATATATAACATCACAATTTTTTCCAAGTAGTTTTTCAATATTTTTCTTACTATCGTCAAAGATAACTCCACCTATATCTAAAACAATATTTTTTATATGTTTCATTTTTAATTTCTCCTATAAAAAATTACTGCAATTTTATTGCAACGCCTATGATATTCTATGATACTGTGTATTAAATATAAAAATAAAATACTGCTTTCAAGGACAGTATTTTCAATAAATTTGGTTATCTGTGATATTTTGTGACATCCCATCATAACCGTCTAAACTTATTCAAATTGGAGGCGACACCCGGATTCGAACCGGGGATCAGAGTTTTGCAGACTCGTGCCTTAGCCACTTGGCTATGTCGCCATATAATACAATATATGCTCTAGAAAGAAAAATAGAACAATAGCGGGCTTTTTTGAACATTTTCTCTGTTTATAACATTTTAAAGCCCGCGTCATTGTTCGTGCGCCAAATTTTACATTAGTAAAATTTGTGTGCAATCACTAGAGCGAAGCGACGTTCTTGTATAGGAAAAACTCGATTTTTCCTATACAAGAACATAATTTGGAGCGGGAAACGGGGCTCAAACCCGCGACCTCTGCCTTGGCAAGGCAGCGCTCTATCAACTGAGCTATTCCCGCATTTGCAAGTAATATAATACCAAATATATTAGTAAAAGTCAAGAGTTTTTCTTCTATTTAACGTTATTTCATTCCAACAACAGTTTAAACGATACATTTTAGAAATTATTAAATAAAATAGCAAAATACTATGCAAATATTGTATAAATAATTAAATAAACCAAAGGCAAATGTATGTGATTGTTGTGACCAATAATTATTTTTTGGTTGCAACAATCACAGTATAAAAACAATTTAATCTCCTATTGGTGCATAATCATCTGTCACAATTGATTTGTCACTTGTATAATCTTTAATTTCACTATTTAATAAATCACTATATTCTTCTTCTTTTTCTTCGTTAATATTTGTACTTCCTTTAAATCCCACCAAAATAATATTTTGCATTTCGTTATTTTGTCTATCTTCATTTACTTTAAAAACTTTTACATCGTCAAATACTGCTTTATAAGTACTATATTCATATTGGATAAATTCAGCATCATTTCCTTCAAGTGCTGAAACTACATTTGTTATAACCGTTCCATTATCATTTAGATCTTCATAAGCTTTTTTCATGGCTTCATAAGTGGTTAGTTCAAATGGAGCATTCATTCCTTTAAAAGCATCTATAAATATAGTATCATATTTTTTTTCGCTGTAATTCAAATAACTTCTTCCATCCTGTGTGATTAATCCTAAGTTCGGATTACTTTTATCTAATCCAAATTCTTCTTCTGCAATCTTTGTCATAGTTTCATCAATTTCTACAACGTCTATTTTTCTGTCCTCATATTTTTTTAAGTAATGCATAGGGTACGTATATGCTGCTCCACCAATCATTAAAGCTTCTTTTGCATCTTTATGATAATATTCAAATAAATCATAATAGTATAAGTATTTTGCCCCCATCTCACCAGTTTCTTGATCAATATACGATTCTAAGCCTGTGTCTACTTGTAATGTTTTATAAGTGGTTTCTTTGGTTTGTGCTTGCCTTACCCATATTCTACTATATTGAGAATCTACATCTTTGATAATTTCTGGATGTGCACTTTTAAAATAAAATCCCCCTAGTAGATTTAATCCAATGATAACTAATAATTCTATCAATGCAAATATATAATACTTCTTATCCTTTTTATTAAACAAATATACAGACAATATCCATAGTAAAATTGAGCAACCTAATATAATATTTCTAACACCTAAATTAGGAATTAATATAAATCCTGCAAAAAATGTTCCGAAAATACTTCCTATTGTAGATAGTGATGATATTTTTCCTGATGTTGTTCCCACATTGTCCATACTACTATTCTTTATTTTTACTGCTATTGGAGATACTGTTGCTAACAAAAAGCTTGGTATTCCAAATGTAATTGTTGCACATATTATAGCAACAAAAACAAGATTATCAAAACGTTGTGATAATACTTCTATAAAGTTAGTTTCTAATATTGGTATAAAACTAGTTGCAATTGCAGAAATTAATAGATAACTGGCTAGTACATTAATATCATTTTCCTTATTTTTGTCTGCTACTTTTCCTCCTAGCCAATATCCTACACTCATGCTAGTCAGCATGATACCTATAATTGTGGTCCAGATTAAATTAGAACTTCCTATATATGGTGATAAAATTCTTGCTGCTATTAATTCTAACATCATCGTTAAGGCACCACTTAAAAACACAGTTATTTCTAATTTATATTTGTTCATATTTTTTTCCTTCTTTAATTTTTTATTATTTTTTGAACAGAAAAATTAACTTTAATTCTTTTAAAGAAAACCTCATTATTAGCATAAACTTGAAATGAAAAACGTTTCTTTATATGACATGTAATTTTTCAAGTTACTTATTTTGCTTTTTTAGTTGTTGTTTTTTTAGTAGTTTTCGTTGTTTTGCCCTTTGTTGTTTTTTTCTTTTGAGAACTTTTCTCTGTTTTTTCAAATTCTATTTTTTCTTCTGGATTCCATTTTTCTCCTACTTTTGGTTTATTCCATGAAATATAATCACATGATTTTGGATTATTTTCACAAATGTAATAATTTCTTTTTCTTTTTGTTTTTCTAACTTGTACTTTTCCTCCACATTTTGGACATGGCACATCAATGGTCTCTACAATTGGTTTTGCATTTTTACATTCTGGATACCCAGGACACGCCAAGAATTTTCCATATCTTCCATATTTATATACCATCATCCTTCCGCATTTTTCACATTTTACATCTGAAACTTCATCAACCATCTCTACATGTTCTAATTCTTTTTCCACTTTTTCTACTTCTTCTTCAAATGGTCCATAAAATTCTCTAATCATTTTTTTCCACTTTTCATGTCCTTCTGCAATTTCATCAAATTCATTTTCTATTTTTGCTGTAAACTCTACATTGATAACATCTGTAAAATTTTCTGTTAATAATTTATTTACTACCTTTCCCAATTCTGTTGGATATAATTGTTTCTTTTCTTTTTCGATATATCTTCTTTCTAGTATCGTAGTGATTGTTGGAGAATATGTACTTGGTCTTCCTATCCCCTTTTCTTCTAATGCTTTTACTAAACTTGCTTCTGTATATCGTGGTGGCGGTTCTGTAAAACTCTGTTTTGGATTTAATTTTTTTAATTTTACTTCTTGATTTTCCACAAGTTCTGGAAGCATTCCCTCTTCTTCTTTTTCTTCTTTGTCAGTACCTTCTACATACAATGTCATAAATCCTTTAAATTTTAATGCTTGACCATTTGCTTTAAAATCATATGTATTTGCTTTAATACTCACATTCATAGTATCAAAAATCGCTGGTGCCATCTGACTTGCTAAAAATCGATTATATACCAATTTATATAATTTATATTGGTCATTTGTTAAACTATCTTTAATACTATCTGGTTCTATATCTATATAGGTTGGTCTAATTGCTTCATGCGCATCTTGTGCATCTTTTTTTGTTTTATAATATCGATTTTCATAATAATTTTCACCATATAGTTTGGTAATTTGTGTTTTTGCCACTGCTCTTGCTTCTTCAGATATTCTTGTTGAGTCAGTTCTCATATAGGTGATTAATCCGACTGTACCTTTTTCAGGTATTTTGACTCCTTCATACAAACCTTGTGCAATCGACATAGTTTTCTTTAACGTAAATCCTAATTTTCTTGAAGCTTCTTGTTGCATTGTACTGGTTGTAAATGGTGGTGCTGGTGTTCTTTTCTTTTCTCCTTTTTTCACTTCTGTTACAATATATTTTGCATCTTTTATATTATCTAAAATTTCTTGGACTTCATCATTAGAGTGAATTTCTAATTTTTTCCCATCTTTTCCGTAAAAGTGTGCCTCAAATTCTTTTTTTGTTTTTATGTCCTCTAAATTTGCATAAATATTCCAATATTCTTCTGGAATAAATTTTTCAATCTCATTTTCTCTGTCAACAATTAATTTTACAGCAACAGATTGTACTCTTCCAGCAGATAATCCTCTTCTTACTTTTTTCCATAAAACTGGACTAATTTTATAACCCACAATTCTGTCTAAGACTCTTCTTGCTTGTTGTGCATCTACTAAATTCACATCAATATCCCTAGGTTCTTTAATTGCTTTTTGTACAGCATTTTTTGTAATCTCATTAAAAGTTACCCTTACAATTTTAGCTTTCTCATCTTCTAAAATTTTAGCTAAATGCCATGCAATTGCTTCTCCTTCACGGTCAGGGTCAGTTGCAATATATATTTTTTTTGCTTGTTTTGCATCTTTTTTTAATGACTTTATTAGATCTCCTTTACCCCTAATATTAATATATTCTGGTTCAAAATCATGCTCTATATCAATTCCCATTTTTGATTTTGGTAAATCTCGTATATGTCCCATTGATGCTACAACTTTTGTACTGCCACCTAAAAACTTTTTTATCGTATTTGCTTTTGCTGGTGACTCCACAATAATTAATTTATCAGCCATTTAGACTCCTCCATTTATTTTTTGAATTATTTTCTTATTCCATATATAGTATTCTAGCTTAAAAGAACACATTTTGCAAGTTTTTTGAACAACAAATTGCTAAAATTGCCATTTAAACTCATCCCCTTTGGCAATTTTAGCAATTCACTATTTAAAATAATTCCTTACTTAAATCTGCTAATATATCCTCTACACCTATTGGAGTTACTTCGTTTTCTTTAAACAGCTTTAATATTTTTTCTACTTTTTGCTCATCATTTGATAAATAGGTTATCTCCTTATTTTCTATTTTCGTATTATTAGGTATATACTCTGTCTTTACTACCGCAATACCGAATTTAGCATTTTCCTTTTTTATAAATTGATCTTCATTAATTTTCTTGTAATATTCTAATTTTATAGGATATTGAATTCCTGCTTCTACTAATTTTTCTTTTTCTATAAACTTTCCACCAAAAAAAGTTCTCATATTCATCGCCCCTTTTCTTTCGTACTTGTACATAATACTATGAAGATATTTACTTTGCAAGAACTTTTCATCGCAATATTTTACATATTTCTACCATTTCTTTTATTTGCCATCCTTTTTCGATTATATATGCATTTTTTAGCATAAATTCTTTTTTTCTGTTGACACTTTTCGATGGATTTAGACAAATACTTTCTTTTATAATATAGTTAATACTTATTGTTATAACAACAAAATTATCCTTTTATTATATAATTAAAAATAGTAGTAATTTTTTTTATTTTCGTTACTACTATTTCTTTTTTATATTTTATTAGCAGATTGTTTTAATCTCAAATATCCTAATTCTTCCCAACTATTATAAGCTAGATTTAATCTAAACAATAATTTGGGTTTTGGTCCTGCTCTATTTTTATCCACTATACATGCATAATATCTAATATCAGGATCATCAAATTTTTCTAAATCATAATAAGTTTCATCTACTTCTTTTAATGAGTACTCATAATCTTGTAAATTTTCTCTATTGATTTGTTTCATCAAATATAGTGTATCTAATACTTCTTTTACTGTTCTACTGACTGCTAAATCATTAACATTTAAATTAATTGGTGGCGTTGATGTTTCTGTTAATTGTAGTGAAGAACAAATAAATATTTCAAAATTTTGTGCTATATTAGATAATATAGTAGCTGTTTTCTTTATTTCCTCGGCATTTCCTATATTATTCGTATCTGTTTTTAATGTATCATAAAATACATATTCTATTTTTTCTTTGTAATAATAATTCATGATTACTTTCTTTAACTCATCATTTGTATGATCTGTTATATTCATAAAATATATAGAATTACTAATTTCCTTATTAATCCAATCTGTTACTGCAATTACCTTTTTAAATTCTGTGGACTCTTTTAATAATCTTTTGATAAAATCTTTTTGTTTTTCGTCTTTTTCTTTTAAAATATGTCCCTGTTCATCTACTTTTACTTTTTTAGGGTCATCTGCCTTAAATTGCAAAGCTAAAATTTCATTTTCAGTAATACTTATTTTTTGTCCATGAATTTTCTGAATTTCAGGATTATTTACAATTGTTGTTATTAAACATAATTTCATCTTTTCTTCAGACATTTCATTTGAAATAATTAGTACTTTCTTTTTATTCACAAATGCTGTATAAGCTGCCAAATCGATTGCCAATCTACTTTTTCCCGAGTTAGAAGGCATTGCATAAGCCATTGTCTCGCCTTTTCTAATCCCTTTAAAAACTTTTGTAAGAATTGGAAATGGTAAAGATAATCCATTTGTTAAATTATTAGAACCTTCCTCAAGAAAACTTGTTAAATTCTTGTTCAAAATAGTCCTTTTAAATTTATCGGTTACAGTTACTTGATTAACTGCACTTTCTACCTCTTCTACTGACATCTGTTTATATAACTTATATTTTCTAATTTCTACTATTTTATCCTGGATATTTTTTACTGGATTACTTACATACCCTTTTCTTAGAACAAATATTTTTTTCAATTCTATATATATTTCTTCTGGATTATAATTCTTGTCTTTAATATCTTTTTTCAATTTATCTTTCAATCGATATACTTCTTCTGATTCTTTTGAAAAATTAAATCCTTGCTTAGCAATTTCTGGTGCATATGCAGCTCCTTCTGAAAATAATATCCCTTTATATATATTTAATATTTTTTCATCTTCAAAATAGCATTCTTTGTATAAAAAATAATATCTTGATATACTTTTCGGATTTTCTAATAATAATCCCATATAGGTATATTCTAAATGTTCATCACTTAATTCTTTTGGATAAATAACTTCTCCAGTTTTTTGTGTAACTTCTTTAGCTTTTTCCTTCTCTTCCTCTTCTTTTTGCGTATTTCTTTCATTGTTTAATTCTTCTATTTTTAAAAGTGCTCGTTTATAATTTTTCATTCTTACAGCGTGTTTAATTTCTTCTACTTGTTCTCTATTTTCTTCTGTTATTGGTATTTGATTTACAATCTCATATATTGTATCTTCCGTTTCTTCTCCCATTTTGTTCCTCCTAATTTATTAAGATTTTTACTTCTTTATTTGTAACTAATTTCTTAAAATTTTCTCCATCCTCTATCTTCCCTACAATACTACCATAATGCGTTGGAATTACAACTGTGGCCTTTATACGATTTGCCAATTGTGCTGCTTCCTGATAATCCATTGTATATGTTCCACCAACTGGAATCAATGCCACATCACATTCTATATTCTGAATTTCATTAATATTATCCGTATCTCCTGCTATATAATATTTTTTATCATTTATAGTAATGATATATCCTACCCATTGATTCTGCTTTGGATGAAATGCCTTATTCTCGTTATATGCATAAGTTGTTTCAAACTCCAAGCCTTGAATTTCGTACTTTTCTCCTGGTTTAACAACAAATATTCTTTCTTTACCAAATACTGTTTCTGCTTTTTCTTTTAAATCTTCTGTCACAACAAATATTGTATCTTCTTTCTTTACTTTTTCTATATCTTTTGGAGAAAAATGATCATAATGAGAATGTGTAAAAAATACGTAGTCTGCATCATGATAATCTTTATTAATTTGAAATGGGTCAATGTAAACTATGTTACCTTCTTCTATTCTTATACTACTATGACATAATACTTCTACCATATTTTACCTCCTACCACTTTTATATTTTCCACGCTTTGTTCGCTATTGCTACTATATCATAATTTTGCTTAATGAACAATACTATTTATGAACATTTCATATTATCGTGGTTTAGTTACAATTTGTGATTATGCAGAATCTAAAATAAAGTATTGTTTAGAAAATTTGCTTTTTTCTTAACCTATATGGATTTTTATATATAACAAATTTGAATTTTTTAAATTTCTTCTTTTTTAAATTTTACAAAATCTTCTGTTTGCATATTCCCTGCTCTTGTAATTAAGTGATAGCCATATTTCTCTTTTAGTTTGTCAATTGTTCTATCTAATTTCTCTTGTTTCTCGTCTTTTTTTGGTTGAAATAAAGAGATTTGCATTTCTTCTTCATCTGTTAAGTCATCCACTCGAAGTCCTACCAATCTAATTGGTGTGCCTTTTCTGTACATCTGCTCTAAAAGTTCTTTTGCTGTTTCAAAAATTTCTTTTGTACTATCTGTTGCATTTCCCAATTTCTTTTGATGTGACGTATCTACAAAATTATTATTACGCAATTGTACATTTACAACTTTTGCTAACATCTTCTCTTTTCTTAATCGATAAGCCACATGCTCTGCTAAAGCCAATAAAATTTCATTCAATTTTTCGATATTGGTAATATCTTCTGGTAATGTAACAGAGTTTCCAATTCCTTTTGGCTTTTCTTTGATGTATTTTACTTCTGAATTATCAATTCCATTAGCATATTCCCACATCATCACTCCATGTTTCCCAAATTTATCTTGTAATATTTTTTTGTTCGTTTTAGCCAAATCTCCAATTGTTCTTATCTGCATATTATATAATTTAGGAACAGTACGTTTTCCTAGCATAAATAATTCCGAAACAGGCAATGTCCACATTTTATCTACTATCTCCTCTTCAAAAAGAGTATGTACTCTATCTGGTTTTGTAAAGTCAGATGCCATTTTAGCTAATAGTTTATTATGTGCTACACCTACATTTACTGTAAAGCCTAATTCTTTCTTTACTCTTCTATTAATCTCTTTCCCTTTTTGTAATAAAGTATTATTCATTAAATATTGTGTCATATCTAAAAAACATTCATCAATACTAAATCTTTCGATTTTATCTGTATATTCTAGTAATAATTGATATAACTGATTAGAATACTTTCTATAAATTTTAAAATTAGAAGGAAATACTTTTAAGCCTGGACATTTCATCCTTGCTTGATAAATGGTCTCTGCTGTTTTAACACCACATTCTTTTGCTTTCATACTTTTGGCTAAAACAATTCCAGATCTTTTAGATTCATCTCCTCCAATAACAGCTGGTATTTCTCTGATATCTATTTCACTACCATTTTTTAACATGTCTAAAGCTGTCCAACTTAAAAAAGCATTATTGACATCTACATGTAATATTTGACGTTCCATATTATCACCAGTTACATTATAGAATAAATGTTTGGTTTTGTCAATGTTTTTTATTTTTATATGATTTTACTTTTATTTTTACAATTTTCAGTATATAATATTTGAGACAAAGTAATACAATGCATAAGAGATTTCATCTATTGGAAACAATATGAATTTTTTTATAAAATGAACGAATTTATATGTTTTTATTTTCAAAAAATATGATAAATTGATGGGAGGTAATTATTTTGAATAAACTCGTTATTATTGGTTGTGGGAATGTTGGAATGGCATATGCTTATTCTTTATTAAACCAATGTTTAGATATCCAAGAATTGGTTCTAATCGATATAAATAAAGAAACATTGTATGGTAAGGTTGCTGATTTAAATCATAGTAGCTATAATTTAAATACATCCACAAAAGTTATACTTGGTAACTATTCAGATTGCCAGGATGCAGATATTATTTGTATCACTGCTGGTCCTAGTCAATCATGTATAAAAGGTTCTAGAATGGAAGATTTGCATAAGGCAAATACAATTTTAAAAGATATTATTTCTGAAATTAATAAAACCAACTTTTCTGGAATTTATTTACTTGCAACAAACCCACTAGATGTTATGACTTATGTAACATGGAAATATGCAAATTGTAATCCTTTAAAAGTAATCGGTTCTGGAACACTTTTAGATACTGCTCGATTACGCTATATTCTATCTGAAAAATATCATAAACCGATAACAGAAGTTACTGGTTTGGTTCTTGGTGAACATGGAGATAGTCAATTTATTCCATGGTCTACTGTTAACATAGAAAAATTGCCTGAATCTGAAATGGTTACTATTGAAAATACAGTTAAAAAAGCTGGTTTTGATGTTTCAAAATCACAAGGCTTTACTTGTTATGGAATTGCTTCTGCTTTAAGTAGAATTACAAGAGCCATTATTTTTGATGAAAAGGTTTGTTTACCTGTATGCTCTTACCTTGAAAATTATGGCATATTTACTAGTACGCCTTCTATTATTGGTAAGGATGGTATTGAAAAATCCAATATACTTGATTTAGAAAAAAATGAAATATTAAAATTAGAATATTCTATACAAGTTATAAAAACCGCCATTGGAAATCTATAACATATAAAATTTATTATGCGAAAAATTGCATAGCAGTCTTTCTGTGCAATTTCGTTTTTTAATTCTAAAAAATGTAATTTTCTAAAATTTAAAAAGAACTAGGTAGAATTTTATTCTCCACCTAGTTTTCTTTTTTGTGCCATATAGGCAAATTTACTAATTATATTGGCTGGTAATATTTTTGCTCCAAATCTTGCAATTTTTACATCAATTCCTGGTACAATATAAAACTTACCTTTTTGTAGTTTTTTAATTGCATATTTTGCTACATCCATACTATTTGCTTCTCTTAAATGAAAATCCACATTTGCTACTTTATTAAAATTGGTTTCAACTGGTCCTGGACATAATATACTAATTTGTACTTTAGAATGTTCTTTTTTCAATTCTTCTCGTATAGCTTCTGATAATTTGACCACGTAATTTTTTGTCGCATAATATGTTGCCATTAATGGTCCTGGCATAAAACCTGCAATAGATGCTACATTTAAGATTTTTCCACTATTTTTTTCTTTCATATCTGTTAAATATAGCTTTGTTAATATATGATAAGCAATTATGTTGGTTTTTATCATACGAATATCTTTTTCTAAACTTGTTTTTGTAAAGTTTCCACAATCTCCAAATCCTGCATTATTGATTAAGATATCCACATTTTGTACCTGATTGTGGATTTCTTTGCAATTTTCTTCTATACTTAAATCTTTTGATATAATTTCTATTTTTACATCATTTTCTAATTCTTTTTTGACTTCTTCTAGTTTTGTGACATCTCTTGCAACCAAAACTAGTTCATCTGCTTGCTTTGCTAAAATTCTTGCCATGTCTTTTCCTATTCCTGATGATGCTCCTGTGATTAAAACTTTCATATTCTTACCTCTTACATTTTATTATTTGTATTTTTCCATATTTTATTATACTTTTTAGTTACTTTCAAGTTTTTTCTTTTTCATCGGGATACAAATTTTTGCATATTTGCATATTTATTAATAAATATAAGTGATATAGTTTTTTCTATTTACTATATCACTTTATAAAAATACTTTTTTAATTCACATGTTAATATTTTTAATTTCAACATTATTTAAAATGCAAGAATTGTACGAAATGTTGTACCTTGTCCCATTGGACCCTTTTTATTATATCCACCAAAAAAATAATAAGTAAAGATTCCAGGATTATTTTGATAACACCCTCCTCTACTAAAAAAGCCAGAATCTCCACTTGGATATGCTATCTCTACATTAAACCATGCAGTCTTTGCATAAACTGATGTTTCCCATATTGCATCTCCTTTTCTATTTTCTGTTAAATTATATGAATTTATCTGATTGCTTTCAGCCTCATATACGGTTTTATAGGCTGTACTCTTTGATTTTTCAGCCTCATTTTTTCCTAATATACTTCCTTCTTCTCCATATCCTCCTATATCTTGATTAACCGATTCTGTACTAATATAATTCACATAAGATGCCACATTTTCCCATAGTCCACCACTCATATCATAGACACCATAAGCATTATTAGTTGTACTTTGTGTCTTATTCGTTGCATATATCGTTTTTAAATTACTGGTTCCTCCTGTTCCTGTGGCAGAAGTATTGCCAGTTGCCTTAAGTTCTTTTCCATTAATTCCATATTTACTTTGCGTTAAATAGGCTATTGCTCCCCATTCACTATTTTTTGCCATATGACTATTAATTGTCACATTTTCTCCAAATGTTGCATTTTTAGCTAACTGATATTGTTCATTTACCGTCATACTACTTAAATCACCTATGATTCCAGGTAATATCATTATAATTCTCTCTTCCGTTGTACTATCATAACTTCCTGTCGTTTCAAACTTTCCTACCCATATACCAGTTAATTCTCCAAATCCTCCCCCATTTTCTGCATTACTTGTGAAAGCTGGATGTACTAGCCATTCATTTTGCACTTGTTCTCCATTTTCATCTTCTGTATAGGTAACTTTACTTGGGTCTGTTACGATTGTTCCTGTCTCTCCATTTAAAAATTGATTATTTGTATCTATAAAAGCAATTTCTATTGTTCCCCCTGTTGTATCTGTTCCACTTTGATGATAGCCACTTGTTATTTTATAAGCATATCTTGGTATCCATACCCACATACTTCCATCTTGCGTTATCGCATTTGCCCATTTACTTCCTGTTTGACTTTCTGCATCTTCTCCCACATATTTTATGGCTGTCATAGCCCCACGTAACTTTGGTTCATTTACCTTTACTTCTTTATCTCCATTAGAAATATCTGCATAGCTATACCATTCTTCATCTGTCTTAGTTGTCTTTTCCCAGTAAACTGGTGTTTCTGCCACATTTTCTTCTGTTATTATCTGTGTTACATTTCCATCTCTATCTACTGTATAATATCTATCACTTTCGATAAATACAACCTCTATTTCTTCCCCTATTTCAGAGGTTTCTGTTTTTCCTTCTCCTGTTTCCTTATCTAATGCATTTTGCAATTCATCCTTCTCAATATTTCCGTATTTGTTGTTTTCCATTGCTTGAACTGTTGCCTTTTCTAACACTTCTTTCTCATTGGCAATTTCTGCTTCTTCCTTTGCCTTTCCCGCATTTTGGATAATTCCATTATCTGATGTTATGGCACTTATGGTTATTCCTGCTAATATTAGCAATACAATTATGGTTATAACTAAGGCCAATATTGTAATTCCTTTTTCTGCTTTTACTTTTTGTTCCTTTATACATACTTCTTTATTTTGTCTTTCCTTTTCAAGTTGTTTTTCATCTTTTCTCACACTTTATTCCTCCTTCTTTTGTTAGTAATATTTTTCTTTAGGTTTCATTAATTGTTTACTTTTAGTTAAGTACTCTAAGAATTTCTTACTGCCTAAAAGCATTGGAATAAAGGCGTTCTTCGTATTTTTTCTTTTGAAATGTTTATAATGTTTTTTCTTTGTTTTATTTTTTTAATTTTTGTTCTTTTAGTTGACTTTACTAAGTTTTATTGTTATTATAAACATGAAAAATTTTCTTAGAGTACTTAACTCTAGGAAAATTTTAATTTTTTAAAATTAAATCATGTAAATTAAAACGCATTAATTTTTATGATTTTTTTATATTATGTTCCTATTTTTATTTCACTATTTTTGTTTTAGTGTTTTATTTTAGAAAAACTAAAAATATTTTTTTATCAAATCATATCAATTTTTAGATTCTAATGTTTTTATTTTATAAATTTATCTGTTGTATAACCAAAAAAAATCTGTTAAAATTTGGGGGCGGTCAAAAAATGATAGAAGAGTGTAAAAATGATAATGAAGAAATTAAAAAAGCAGTAGATCAACTAACAGAAATGAGTGCAGATGAATACGAAAGAGAATTATATGAAATTAGGGAAAGAAGTAGATTAACCTATAACACAGAAATGAATGAAGCAAAAAGAAAAGGGTTAGCTGCTGGAAAAGCTGAAGGAAAGGCTGAAGAAAAAAAAGAAATTGCTAAAAAGATGAAGGAAAAAGGTCTTGATATTGAACTTATACAAGAATTGACAAATTTGACCAAAGATGAAATAAATTCTTTATAAATTTCCTATAATACAAAAAAATCTTAGAGTTTATACTTCTCTAAGATTTTTTTGAATAAGCCAAATTGCCAAAATTTGTAATCATGTCACTATTGTTTTTTCCTACTAAATTTATTAAATAACATTCCAACTGCATGAACAATTTTAGTTGAGTTATTATTCGCAACTGTTTTTCCTAACGCCTTTCCACCAACAGTCAATGCTGAAACCAAGGCACTAAGTAAAAATTGTACATCAAAATTCAATCCAAATTGATTTGTAATTTTTACTGCAATTAAAGCACTTATGGCACCACTCAAGACACCACAAATGTCTCCAATAACATCGGCACAAATATTGGCAACTCTAGGTGCATTTCTTATTAATTTTATGGAATCTTTTGACCCCTTTACCTTTTTAGTAGCTTTTGCATGAAATTCATGTTCATCCGCAACAGTTACTGCTACACCAATAATGTCAAATATAATACCTACTAAAATAACTCCTACTAAAATCAATATAGCTGGTACCAAACTTAAGTTAGATACCCCATTTGTAGATATATATGAAAATACAATGGATAATATAAAAGTCATAATAAAGACTTCGACAAACCATTTGATATTTTCATCTTTCTTTTTTTCTTTTTCCTTTGTTCTCTTTTTTTGTTCTATTTTTTCTTTTACTTCTTCTATTTCTTTTTCGTTTTCCTTTTCGGTTTTTGCATTTTCCTGTCTCACAGCTTTTTTCATTTCTTTTCTCATTTTTTCAACTTCTTCTTTTCGCGGTTTTGCTTTTTCTTTTTTAGTGTTTTCCTTCAATTTTATTCCTATCCTTTCTTTTTCATTTTGTTCGATTGGGGACGTTTCTTTTTGAGACATTATTATGTAAAGTTCTATTTGCTAATAAAAATAATAGAAACTTTACTCTTATATTTAAATTTTTTAAAAATAATACAACTTTACATAATAATGTCTCAAAAAGAAACGTCCCTAAATGGACAAAAAAGGAAATTTTGAGTTTCCCCAAGATTTCCTCTTAATTATTTTTTATTTGAGATGGCAAAAGTCTAAGTAAATTTTACAGTTTAGGTCTGGTCGAATTTCTCTATTTCCCACATAACATTACTGTTATTGCCGTTTCCGTTTAAGGGAAATATCTATAGTAAAATCCATAGATACCAGATTGCCACTTAAATCTGTACCTTAATCCAAAGACTTCTATGCTTCTATGAAAGCAAACATTCTAGAAGTTTTCCTTAACACACTTTTCAAGTTTATTAGTCTTTTTTGCAAATGCAATTTCATAAGTACAGTAAAACTAATTTGGCCAGAACTACGTTTTACTAATGATTTAATCCCAATACATTCACTCAAGACAGGCTACTCTGTGCTTTTTGTGTCTTGGCACGCATCACAGGTTACTCTTAAATTATGTATAAAAAGATACATTTATCATAAATTTAAGCCTCCGCGAAATCAGGGAATCTTATATATGCCATTATATAATACCCTAATCTCTTACTTCCTGAACACACACAAACTTGGCGTTTCGCGCACATTCAAGAAACTTCAACGATATGCCCTTTAGTGGATTTTTAGCCCCACCCTCATAAACTTAAGTATGACTAGAATAATGCACCATCGATATATATTATACAGTATGAAATTGAAATATGACAAATTTCATTTTGGTTTTATTTGTTTTAAAGATGTTTTTCTTTGTTTCTGACAATTCTATTTTTTGCTATTTCAATTATTTTCTCATTTTTTCTTCGTTTTTCTTTATTTTTTAATATCCAATAAATTCTCGTAATTCTTTTTTTGTTTCTTCAAAATCTCTATCATTTGCAATATTAGCAACTTTAATATTTGGATAACGTTTTTTGATATCTTCTGCCATTTCTAAATACACTCTTTGTTGATTAATACTATTTTCTGATTCATATTTTGAGTTTTTAAATGTTGCCTTGTCTTTTCGATTTAATCTTGTATGATAGTTTTCCACATCTTTTAAGTATAGTGTTATATAGTATATATCAAAATCTAATTTACTAAAATTTTCTAACAATTTTTCGTATACATCAGTAAATGTATAATCTTTCTTTCCCAATCTACAATAATTTTCTTCTGTAAAAAAAGTTCTATCAAATACCAAATTAATACTTTTATTTTCCATTTTTTTGATATATTCCAATAAGTTGATATACATCTCTTCTGCTTTCTTTTTCCCCTGTGCAGAAGAGTCTGAAGTCCCACATAATCTATATAAATTTGTATAACTTAATGAATATCTTAAAAAATCTGTTACAGTTGTTTTTCCTGCTCCTTGTGGTCCTTCTACTACAATTAGTTTTGAATTTGCCATTTTTGTATCTCCCTCCTTAATGCATAAAAATTGTAATTATTTTTTAACCGTACCTTCCTTTTTTTCTAAATCCTCTTCCTTATTCTCTTCTTTCTTTTTTAACATATTGTTAATTGAATTTAAGATATCTTCTGGACTTTCATCAAAGTCATCTTTTATAACATGTAACATTTTAATTCCTCCTTCAATTCTTTTTCATTATACTACGCCATATTTTTATTTTCAATATAAAAATTTAATCTATTTATAGACTTTTTCATTTTTTTATTATAAACTACATTTGAATATATAGGAAGGAAAGAAATTAGTTATGGAAAAATGTTTTAAAGATTATGCTGCAAACCCAAATCATCCAGATTGGGAAAACATATCTAGAAGAAAAAAGCCTTTGCTTACAAATCCAACAGATATTCGTTCTGTTTTTGATAGAGATTACACCAGAATTATCCATTGTAAGGCTTATAAACGTTTAAAACATAAGACACAGGTTTTCTTCTCTCCAGAAAGTGACCATATTTGTACAAGAAGTGAGCATGTCTCTCATGTAGAATCTATTAGTTATACAATTGCTAGTTATTTAGGACTAAATACAGAATTAACAAAAGCCATTTCTGTTGCACATGATATTGGACATAGTCCTTTTGGGCATAGTGGAGAGAGAATTTTGTCTGCCATTTCTCAAAGAGATTTAAATTGTACCTTTTGGCACGAGAAAAACGGACTTGAATTTGTTGATAGTATTGAATTATTAGAAAATAGAGAAAAATACAAAGATAATTTAGATTTAACCTATGCTGTTAGAGATGGGATTATCTCTCATTGTGGAGAAATTGACGAAAATGCATTAAGACCAAGAAAAGAATATATTGATTTATCAACTTATGTAAGACCAAATCAATATGCACCATATACATGGGAAGGTTGTGTAGTTAAAATATCTGATAAAATTTCATATATTGGTAGAGATATTGAAGATGCCATTACTTTAGGTATTATTGATGAACACTTAGATGAACTATATAAATTACTAAACTATGATTTACCAGAAAAGAAAATTAATAATACGATTATCATTAATTACTTAGTTTGTGATTTAGTTCAAAACTCATCTCCTGAAAAAGGCTTATGTTTTTCTGATGAAGCATTTGATTTGTTAAATAAAATCAAAGAATTTAATTATAGAAATATTTATTTTTCTGATAGATTAAAACCTTCTATGAAGTATTTCGAGCTAGTTTTAAATGAAATTTATGATACTTTAAAATCCTGTTATGACGGAGAAAATACGCTAAAAAATCTACAAAATAAACTATCTAAAACTTCTATAAAACTTTATGACAGCTTTTTAGGGTTTTTAAAAAATTATTATAATTTAGGCAATCGAAAAGAATTAAAATTGATAAATGATGTTATCTTTGATTTTCGTAACGAAACTGATTTTTATAAATGTATTATTTATTATATTTCTGGTATGACGGATAAATTTGCTATTGAAGTTTATAATGATATTATTGGTTTTTAAAAGGGCTTCTTAAAAAGAAACCCTTTTTCGCATTGTAGGAAATTACATTTCCTATAATGTAAAAAATAAAATTACACAGAAAAATTGTTTCACAATTTTTCGTACAACAAATCTTATACACTTCTTGCTAGATTTGTTCTTGTATAGGAAAAATTAAGTTTTTCCTATACAAGAACATCGCTTCGCTCTAACGATTGCACACAAATTTTACTAACGTAAAATTTGGCGCACGAACAATTACGCGGGCTTTAAAATGTTATAAACAGATAAAATGTTCAAAAAAGCCCGCTATTGTTCTTCATCTAAATTTTGTATTTCATTTTCGCGATAGGATGATAACTTATACTCATTTTTGTTATCGAAAATAATCTTGATAACTTTTGTAAAATTATCTTTTGATGGTTTTCCGTATTCTTCAATAATCAAACTCGCTTTTGATTTTCTTAATGTATCAAAAGTATTCATAAATCCCATACCTGTACCACCATCATCTGCATGTGTTGTACTTGGTTTGTTACCTAAATTGATTAATGTTTCTATTTCAAATTCTATACCAGAGTCATAAATGTATACACTATAAAATCCGTCAATCAATCCTAGTCTTACTAAAATACTTCTATTAATGTTTTCAGAATGATTAATTGCTATAATTGCATTTTTGATGTGATCTGCTAATAAAATTTCTAAATCTGATTTTGTAATATATTTGTTTGTCATATGATGAATGTTACCATGTACTTGTAATTGAAAATCGATTTTGTTTTTCACACATTCTGATTGCATATATTTTAACATATTGTCGATTTCATCAATATTGGTTTTTGTTAGTTCTATACTTGCTGTTTCTTTTTGCATTTCTTTTGATATACTTTCTATCTTTTCTTTAATTCTATTTTCATCTGCTATTTCGTTTTTTAATAACAATTGTTCTAGTTCATATTTTAATGATTTTTGCTTATGCGCTATTGAATGATTTGTTTTGCTTAATTTTAAATTTTCTTTTTCTAGTTCTTCTATTTCTTTGTCCTTGCTTTTTAGTTCTTCTTTGATTTCTTCTACTTCTCTTTCTTGTAATTTTTGTTTATAGTATAGCTGTAAAGATTTTTGAATGGTGATGACCATGATGATGGAGAAGATAATAATATACAATAAAAATGCTTTTCTGTCTGCACTATTTAATATTAGTATAGCTAAAAATATAGCATATGATATATTTAAAATTAGCATACCAAGATATTCATTATTTTTATTATCCTTTAAAAACGAAATCCCTCTTTTGAATCTATTTAATTTACAGACTACACTAAATAATATGGCAAAAATAGTCAAATTTTCAATTAATAATATTAACTCATTATCTATATTGAAAACTGTAAATATGGTATAACTTATAATAAGTGAAATCAAATACAATATATAATTAACACATAAAGAAATTGTAGTCACTAATAAAGCATATCCTATATTTTTATTTAATTTTTTTGAGAAAATGCAAGAAATAAAAATATCTAAGAATAATATGCTTATTGTTGAATTTGAAATATATTGAATAAATCCACAAATAAAATTAATACAGATAAGGATAACTATCAAAATATATTTTTTCTTAACTTCTTTTTCTTTAATTTCTAATATTTCATAATCTAATTTTAGTGTAAATATGCTAATTAGAATTGTTTTTATTAAATATTCCAAATTATTTGAAATAACCATTTCAGATTCTCCCATTTTATCACCTATTAATATATTACATTAAACAAAAAAGATAATCAATATTTATCGAAATAATAAATATAAATTATCTTTTTTATATATTTTATGGAAGCCATCTGTCAATCCATTCAATAAGTCCATCAAGCCATTCGATCATATCTTTCACCACCTTTTCTCTCGTACTTATAGAAAACATCTCTGTTTTCTATAAATAAAAATTACCACCTATTCACGCGAAAAAGGCGGTATCTTTTTATCGAAAAAAATGGTAGAAATATGTCGAAAAATAGAAAAAAACATATCATAAATATTCATTTTTAAAATCAATACCTATGATATGTTCATTTTTAATTTCATAAAATTTTATTTCACATTTATGCATAAAAGACTTTGTCTTTACTAATACGCTCTTTTCTAATTTTTTACAATTCTCTTTCAATCTTTTCTACATAATAATATATAAATTCCATTGGCGTTGGTATACCAGTTTCTGGATTTATTCTTGCTCTATAATATTCTAATAAGTCATCTACTGCTGTTTTATTCCAAGCATGAATGATCGCATTTTGAATGCCATTTGTTATTGTGTTTCCAGACTTTTTGTATATATTTGTTAAATGCCTAATTACATTTGTGTTATCACCTTTGTTTTCAATTAGATATAAAATGGCATCATGAATATACTTTCTTCCAACCATTTTAGATGGGACACCTATCAAATCTAATTCTCTAGCAATACAATCTGATATTTTCTTTTTGTTGTCTTCTATTTCTTCTTTCAAAATTTCCATTGTCCTTTGAGGTGTTACTTCTCTCAAACTGATTATTCTGTTTAATACATAATCTGCTGAATATCCTGGATGATTCTTATATAGGATAATATCTGCACCATTTTTGTGGACAATATTATATATTCTTTTTGAATTGATATGTGTTGTTACTACTACAATTGGGTCATAGCCTAAATTCAATTTTTTCAATTCTGTAAAAAATCCTAAAGAATCCGTATTTCCTGATATACTGTTATTTAGTTCTAAATCTAATATGATGCCTTCTGGATGTTTGCTTTGTACATATGTTAGTCCTTCGACATCTGAGTCTGTGATTCCAATAATTTCCACATCATTTCTGTTTTTCACACTGTTAATAAAATTGTTACAATCATTCTTATCATCTTCAATAATAAGTAACTTCATAGATTTTGTTGTCATCTGTTCACACCCTTTCTTTTTTATGACAATATACCATATTTCTCTATAAAATACCATAATTCCACAAAATATTTTACCAGATGTTTGAACATTTTATATTGTAAAATAAATACAATTATATATTTTTATGGAGGAGATTTTAATGGATACAACAGATTTAGAAAGAAATGAACAAATTTTAAGAGGTAAAAGAATTAAAGATATTAGAGAAAATGAACTACATATGAATAAAACACAATTGGCTAAAGCGATTGGTGTTTCCAGTCAATTTTTAGGTTTAGTGGAAGAAGGCAGAGGTAATTTAATGTATAGAAGTATTAAAAAGTTAAGAAATTTAAGCGGTCATTCTGCTGATTATATTTTATATGGTCTTGATGACAATGTTCTTAACAAAACGAAAAGTCTTCTAGATAAATACAGTGATGAAGAAATAGAAAAGGCTATTCACATGATTAATGATATTGCTATTTTTATAAAAAAATAGTCTTCTTTTTGAAATTTTTGTGTTTTTTATATTATTTTGAATATATTATATTGATTTGTTTCATCTTGTTTGATAAAATATTCCATGTAAGATAAGATAGGAAAATTTATATAAGTAGAAGTAAAAATCAATTTTCTGTATTATTAAATGGTATAAAAGGTGGAATTTTTTATGATAACAAATTATATGTTGTATTTATATACTTTACCAAAAGAAGAACAAATTGAACAAATCTTTATAATACTTAGTTTTATTTTTGTTTCTGCCCTAGTCTGTATGTTTTTAGATTATTTGAAATCAAGATTCTCTAAAAAACATAAAGCTAGCTAATTTAGGTAATTTGTCAAATCTTGCTTCGTGAAAGCTTTTTTCTACTTTTCTAATACAACTACATATATTTAAGTTTTCAAGGAAGCATAAAGATTTTTCTGTGCAATTTTATTTTTTAGAATTTAAAAATTGTAAAGCTAAATATCACTTATCCATATTGATATTTAGCTTATATTTATTTCATTTTTAACTTTATCTTTTATTTTCCAGAGACAAGTCTTTCTTCACAAAATCATGTTTTGCTTTCTTTCATCCAGTCTTTTCCATCAACCACTCTTGTTACCATCATAGAGGAAACGGTATCTCCCACTACATTTAGCATTGTTGCTTGTGGGTCTATAATTGTTGCAATAATTGTTAAAATTGGTAATGCTGCAACTGGATATCCCATCATGGAAATGATTAACATTTCTGAAATTGTGCCTCCTCCTATTGGTACTGCTGTGATTAATAAATTAGCCAATAACGCAATTCCTAAAATTCCTAAGATATCTCCAGCTGTTGACATGCTCGTTCCAAATAAACATACTAAAAACATAATTTTAAATACAGAACCGATGATAGATCCATCTTTATGAAAGCTTGAACCTAATGGTATAGTAGTTTCTGCAATATCATCTGGTACACCTATTTTCTTACTACTTTCAATATTAATTGGAATAGAAGCTGCACTTGAACAAGTTGCCAATGCTGTCATTGTAGGTGGTATGGCATTTTTCCAAAAGGCTTTTATTCCCTTTTTGCCACCTGCTAAAAAAGCATAAATTGTGTACATGATAAAATAGAATAGTACTGCAATAATTGTATAACATACAAATGTTTTTAAATATCCTACTGCAATTTGTGCACCAAAACTTCCCACTAATGCTGCAAAATAACATCCTAATCCTATTGGTGCATAATACATAATAATTTTTATAATATTATGTACCACTGTATTGGCTGCTTCTAGAAAATCCATTACAGGTTTTGCTTTTTCTCCTGACATATTGATGGCAATTCCAACAATAATAGAGAATATTAATAATGCAATGATGTTATCTTTTGATAATAACTTGTAAAAGTCATCAACAGTTAATAATTGTACTGTTCTATCAGCAATTGTTAGTTCCTCTGTATCTTCTTCTGTTTCTTCTGTAGTTTGTTCCAATGAAGCTCTAATTTGTTCTCCATCTTCTGGTTCTACTAATTTTACAAAATATGTGCTTAAAAACCCTATCAATACTGCTATGATAGATGTAAACACAAATACACCTATAATGGTTGCTACAATTTTTCCTAATCTTTTGGGTGTTTTCATTTTAGAAACAGATGTCGTAATTGTTAAGAAAATTAGTGGAACGACAACTACTAATAATAAATTTAAGAATAAATCGCCTAGTGGCTTTACGATAGTTGCTTTTTCTTTAAAGATAATTCCTACGATGGCTCCAACAATAATCGCAACTAAAAGAATTATTGTGGATTTGTAATTTGATAAAAATTTTTTCATAATACTACCTCTTTTCATTAGAAGGCAACTAAAAATATATTTATATTTCCAGGATTTTCTACATTATATATGATTCATATACTTTTTTCAACAATTTTCTAAATTTTTGTCGCGGATCAATGAATAATTCCTGGAAGGTGTAGATATTATACACTAAACTGTAACAGATTTTCTAATTGTTATTTTTTCTTAAGTTTGCTATACTATATATTATGGAAAAGCTATATAGATATAATAAATTAAATGAATATTATAAGAACAAATTTGGAGAACGTGTTTTGAAAATTTGCATTGATGGACATTTCACTTGCCCTAATCGAGATGGTGGCTTAAGTACTAATGGCTGTATTTTTTGTAGCGAATGTGGCTCAGGCGAACACTTAAATCCATTTAAAAATATTTCGGCACAAGTAGAAGATTTTTTCGAAAGTCCTCGTTCTAACAGAGCAAATAAATTTATTGTCTATTTTCAAAATTTTTCAAATACATATGATACTCTTGATAATTTGAAGAAAAAATATGACAGTGCCTTAATTAATGAGAAAATTATTGGTCTATCAGTTGCCACAAGACCTGATTGTATTAATGAAGAAATTGTAAAACTTTTACATTCTTATACTAAGAAATATTATGTATCTGTGGAATTAGGGTTGCAAACTGCAAATGAAAAAATTGGGGAAACTATCAACAGAAAATATACAAATACACAATTTACGAATGCTGTTAAATTGCTTAACAAATACAAAATTGATGTTATTACACATATTATGGTAGGACTGCCAAATGAGACTTTTGAAGATGTACAAGATACAGTAAATTTTATAAACCTGCATCATATCCAAGGTTTAAAAATTCATAATACTTATGTAATAGAAAATACGGTTTTAGCAGATATGTATGCAAATGGTCTATATGAGCCAATTTCCTTAGAGTATTATTTAGATTGTTTAGTATACATTCTTTCCCATATTTCTCCTGATATCGTTATTCATAGAGTTTCTGGAGACGCTCCTAAGGATTTATTGATTGCTCCTAAATGGGATTTGCATAAAAAATGGATTTTAAATGGTTTAGATAAAAAGTTAAAAGATGAAAATTTGTATCAGGGGAAAATTTTTGATGATTTAGCTACGAGAAAAATCACCAATGGAAAATGAGAATAGAATACTATTCTCATTTTCCAACCTTTTATAGGAGGATTTTAGAGGGATTCAAATGAAACCCTTCTTCATCCTCATCGCAGTTTATATATGAAACTACGGCCCTCTTTCTGAGGGTTTGTATTTCCATATTGTCTGTCAGATCCAAAAAATCCGACAGTTCGACAAAATCCCCGATGCCTATTTTCAGTCCCTCTCTATAAGCGTAGGGATATGCTTTTCCATTTTTGAGAGCGAGTTCTTCATATATGAGTCTTTTCTCCTTTCCTCTCTCTTCCAGCCAATACTGGGTGGAGTAACAACGCATAGTTCTTTTTTTTATTTTAAACGGGTTCCTGTCTGATACCTGATATTCCCTTATCAGGTCTCGGACATTTTCATCTGCCAACAAAGCCCAAAATTGAAAATGATAAAATAAAAGTAACCAAAAAAGGGAAAATAAAAACTACCAAAATTGGTTACTTTTTTGATTGC
>CALXJS010000025.1 GCA_944388685.1 uncultured Clostridia bacterium
GTTTTTAAAATTTGTAAAGCTGGTCTTAATGTATCTGATGTAGAATGTGCTGCTCCTGAAACTAATCCATCTGCTTTGTTATCCTTTACCATTAACATTCCATAATATACTGGGTCTAAAACCAATTCTTTTGCTTTTTCGATTGTCATTCCTTTGTGTTTTCTTAACGCATATAGAAGATTGGTATACTTATCATAATCTTCTGATTTTTCTGGGTCTACAATTTTGGCACCTTCAATGTTTACCGCATTTGTTTTTGCCTTTTCTAAAATATTTTCTTCTTTTCCTATTAAAATAATGTTTGCGTATTTCTCTTTTATTACTTTTTCTGTTGCTTTTAATACTCTGATATCTTCCGCTTCTGGAAGAATAATGGTTTTCATGTTTTGTTTTGCTCTTTGTTTCATTTCTTCGATAAATGTCATTTTTGCTCACATTCCTTTCATACAGTTTTGTTCTTTTACTTTAATCATTATATACTATAAGTCAACAAAAGCACAAGTCTTTTTTGAAATTTTCATAATGCAAAATACCTCGGATAATTCTATAAGTCCGAGGTATTTGTAAATTTCAGGGAATCGCATTCCCATGATTTTATCCAAATATTTTTGGTAAAAATATAATTAATCCAACAATTACAGAAATGATTGCTGAAAATAGCACTGCTCCTGCTGCAATATCTTTTGCATATTTTGCCTTTTCATTAATTTCTGGCATAGCAATATCAACTGTTGTTTCAATTGCTGTATTAATTAGTTCTAACGAAATAACTAAAGCAAATAACAATAAACATACTATCCATTCCATTAACGTGATTTTAAACACAAATCCTGCTATAATAACCATCAGCATAATGATAAAATGTATTTTTAAATTTTGTTCTGTTTTCCATGCTTCTCCAATTCCTTCAAAAGCATATTTAAAACTATTTCGCAACTTTTTTCTTTTCTTTCTCATTTCTACCATTTTTCTTTTATTCATCATTTTCATTCTTCCTTTTTCTAATTGTAATATAGACCTTGTCACATTGGTAAATAACAATAGATAAACAATTGATATTGCAAATCCACCTATCACATCACTCGCATAATGTACGCCTAAATAAATTCTACTAAATCCAATCAATGGTATTAAAAATCCCAAAATGCTACAACTAATATATTTTATTTTTTTATTTTTTACCATTTTCCATATTAAGTAGATAATTAATCCATAAAATGCCATACTTACCATAGAATGCCCTGATGGAAAACTATATCCACTTTCAGCAATTAAGCGATAACCGTCTGGTCTTGGCCTTTGTATGATATATTTTAGCAATTGATTTAAAATCGTTGCAATTGCTAAGTTACTTGATATACATAAACCTATTTTTTTATTTTTAAAAAATAGTAATGTTCCTATTGCAATGGCTATTAATACATATGCTGAAGATAAATTGGTTATTACTTTCATCATAATAGTTAATGGTTCTGACCTTAAATTAAGAATAACCAGTCTATATACAAACACATCTAATTCTAATTGTTCATTCTCAAAAATATCTTCTAACATCATTAGAACAATGATTAGACAAAGGAATGCAATAATCCATTTGTAATTCTTTTCTACAATTTTTTTTAGCATTTGTAATTCTCCATTCTTATTTGACTTTTATTTCATCTTTTATTTAATTTTATTCTCATTCCAAATCAAATGCACGCTTTTCTAATATATAATTGGCACAGAACAAATTTACGGAAAGCCAAAGAGAAAATAAAAATTAATATAAACTTTAAGGCTTTCCGATTTGTTCGATATCCAAATTAGAATTGTATTACGTTTTCCCATGTCAAATTCTCTTTTCCAAAGTGTCCATAATTTGTAGTTAATGAATAAATAGGCTTATTTAATTCTAAATAGTTTATAATCCCATCTGGTGTTAAATCAAATTTTTCTTTTATCTTTTTTATTAAGTCTTCTTCTGATATAGTTCCTGTTCCAAATGTATTCACATGAATAGATAATGGTTCTTTCATTCCAATAGCATAAGAAATTTGTATTTCACATTTTTTAGCATATCCATTGGCAACAATATTTTTAGCAATATGTCTTAACATATATGCTGCTGACCTATCAACTTTACTAGCATCTTTTCCTGAAAAAGCACCTCCACCATGCCTTGCATATCCGCCATATGTATCAACAATAATTTTTCTACCAGTAAGTCCTGTATCTCCTAAAGGTCCACCTATTACAAATTTTCCAGTTGGATTAATATATATCTTGGTATCTTCATCTACCATATTTTCTGGAATCACAGGTTTAATAACTTTTTCAATAATATCCTTTTTTAAGATATCTTGGTTAATTTCTTCCCTGTGTTGCGTAGAAATTAATATTGTTTCTATTCTTTTAGGCTTGTCATTCTCATACTCAACAGTTACTTGTGTTTTTCCATCTGGTCGTAAATATTCAATTTCTCCGTTTCTTCTTACTTCTGTTAATTTTCTAGATAGTTTATGTGCCATACAAATTGCATAAGGCATGTATTCTGGGGTTTCATCGCAAGCAAATCCAAACATAATTCCTTGGTCTCCTGCTCCTCCAATATCCACTCCTAAGGCTATATCTGGACTTTGTTTTGTAATATTTACTTCTATTTCACAAGTTTTATAATTCATATCTATATTTTCATTATCATATCCGATTTCTTTTATTTTTTCTCTTACTAGTTTTTCAATATCTACATTCTTTCCTTTTGCAGTTACTTGCCCTGCAATTGTAATTTTGTTTCCAGAAGCAAATGTTTCTACTGCAACTCTTGCATGATTATCTTGCTTTAAGTATTCATCTAAAATACAGTCTGAAATGGTATCACATAATTTATCTGGATGTCCTTCTGTAACACTTTCTGAAGTGAAATAATATTTGTTCATTTTATTTCCTCTTTTCTTTTCATTTTTCTATTATATATAGGAAAATTTGATTTTCCTACACAAAACCGTTACTTCATCTTAACATTAGTTAAACGCTTTCATCTTCCTAATGCTCGCTTTTCTTATATTGCATTATTATTACATTTTTTCATGTTTTTGTCAATGTTTAATCATAAGTCCATAAGCTAGATACTTCTAAGTTTTTTAATTTATGCTATATAGTCATTTTACTTTTTATAGCATACGACAAAATTAAGCTTCTTTACAAACAACAAGTTCAATTGCCTTATTATAGTTTTCTATAATCGCAAAATTCATATTGCCTGCAAATTCACCATCAATTGTCCAATCAACATTTTTCTCAGTTGTAATTTTTATTTTATTTGCTTTAAAATATACAAAGTCTCGATTTACCATATAATCTTTATGTCTAAAATCATTTATTAATCGAAAATATCCTGATAACTTTTTTGGTTTTCTAATAAAAATAGCTTCAAATTTCCCATCTGCAAGATCAATATCTTCTCTATTAAACCATTTAAAACCTGCAATGGATTCAGAATTGCTAATTCCTCCATAGATAAATTCTCCTTCAATTTCTTCCTCATCAAATTGGATTCTTACTTTATAGGTAGGAATTCTAATCAACTCTTTAACTGCTTTCATATAATAAGCTAATCTCCCATATTTGTTTTTAGCTTTTTGTGACGTTTTATAAGCTACATCTGTAATTAAACCAAAAGCCGCAACATAACAAAAATATTTGTCATTATTAAACCTCCCTACATCTAATACTCTCGCTTTTGATTCAAGTAATCTTTTTGTCACAGAAATATCTTTTATTGGCATATCTAAACTTCTTGCCAAATCATTTGTTGTGCCCATAGGAATATAGGCAACACTAACATCTTTTACTCCTAAATCCATAATAGCTGAAACTGTCTCGTTAAAAGTTCCATCTCCTCCACAAACCAATATTAAGTCGGTTTCTTCTATATTATCTAGGACAATGTTTTTTGCATTATATTCCTTTTTGGTAAGTTGTATATTCACTTGCATATTTTGTTCTTCTAGATTTCTTCTAATTTCTTTTATATAGTTCTTTATATTTCCTTTTCCAGATGTTGGATTGATAATTGCTAATACGCGAATACTCAAAACGATTTCCTTCTTTCTTTCTATTAATCCACAAAATTTTATCACATTTTAAAAAAATAGTAAAGACACAATTCAAGCCATTTGGAAGATTTGAGACAATTCGGGCCAGGTTGGATTTTGTCCCATTTTTGTCGAATTTTGGTGAAGAAAATTGGGAAACACTTTGCTTTTGGATATTTGGCTGATAATATAATAGTTTTATCAACAAAATAATGTATATCATATTTTATGAAATTAAATGTGCAAATGGAAGAATATTACAAATTCTTATATTATCAAGTGGAAAAGTCGCGGTGCGCCAGCGATTTTGCGCTTGATAATGTTAAAATTTGTATATTCTGTAATGTTAGCCATTTAATAAATAAAATATGATATACATTATTTGTTATATTAAATTGATATTAACAGAAAAAATGTCCAAAAGGAAACGTCCCCAATTGCAGATTTTCCATTTTTCGACAAAAATGGGACAAAATCCAACCTGGCCCGAATTGTCTCATTTTATTCTGTTCTTAATGCTTCTACTGGGTCTTTTTTGCTTGCCATTCTTGCTGGAATTAAACCCGCTATAATTGTTAAAAACATACTGATTAATACAAGGATAACGCCTCCGACTGCTGGAAGTGTGACACTTACACTTACGCCTGTTACAGCATAAATCACTTTTGTGATTGGTATATTTAGTAATATTGTTATTCCAATTCCTAGTAATCCTGCAATTAGTCCTACTATGAAGGTTTCTGCATTAAACACTCTTGATATATCTTTTTTAGAGGCTCCGATAGCTCTTAAAATTCCGATTTCTTTTGTTCTTTCTAATACAGATATATATGTTATTATTCCTATCATGATAGATGATACTACCAATGAAATGGCTACAAAGGCGATTAATACATAACTAATCGTATCAATTATTTGACTAACAGAACGCATCATAATGCCAATTAGATCTGTATAATTGATGACATTCTCTTCTTTTCCTTGATCTCTTTGTGTTTGATTATAGTTATCAATTTCCTGTGTAATGGTGTCTTTTGCATCAAAGTCTTTTGGATAAATACTAATTGATGACGGCTTATCTAAGTCAACAGCGCCAAGTGTTTCTAAGTTTCCGTCATAACTTGCATTAATATTGTCATTATAGGTCTCCATTACTTCTGCCAATTCTTCTGTACTCAACATGGCAAGTTGCATTCTTTGTTCATCACTTAATTGGCTATAATCAAAGGTTGTTGAATTATCATCTGGAAATGCTAATCCTGTAAATACATTGATATCTGGATTGTCTTTTTGCTCTTTTACTATTTCTGCTTCATTGCTTTTATTGATAACATATTCTTTTAATTCTTTTGTATAGCCAATTCCGCCACTCATTCCTGTTGCTACACTTTGTTCATTTTGTTTGATAATTCCGACTACATTTATGTTTTCACAATTATTTAGCAATTCTTTCATGTATTCTTCATCATCACTTTTATCTACCCATAAGCCATTTTCCTTTTCATAATAGTCTGAATTCAATACCAATTTGAAAGATAGATTTAACAATTCGTCATATGTATAGGAAGTGGTTTCTCCTTCTTCTACTGTTTCTCCATTTTGCACTTTATTCCATCTTTCTTCTAATTCATTTTGATCTTTTAATCCTAAGGCATATAATGTATAATCACTAATTTCATTATTATCATTCACAATCAAAACAACTTCATTATAATTTGTAGGCCAATTTCCTGCTACTAAATCATATTGAGAATGTAGCAATTCTTCATTGTCTAGCATTTCTTCCCACACATCTGTATTAGACATACTTGTCATGCTAGAACCAAACATAGAACTCATTGAAGAATTATCTCGTGCTTCAAACATATCGCCCATTCCTAATGCATTCATAACTGTACTTGGATTTACTTGTACAACACCATTTGATGTATCTTCTTTATATAAATTAATGTTTAAGTTGTAATTATATTGTATAGCTGTTGCATTTTCTTTTATGGTATTATTTTCATTTTCAATATAATTTTTCAAAGCTTCTAAATTATTATTTGAAACTTTACTTGATAAGGTTGATATCATATCATCCATTATATCTCTTGAATAGATTTTACCATCTTCATGTGTTTCTGCATTTTCTTGGCTTTCTCCCATTAGGTTTTCCATCATACTAGATATGTCTACTGTAGATTCATCAATGGTTACTGGATATGACGATAAAGTATCTTCTTCTACTCGATTGATATAATTTTGTACACCATTTGAGATTGATAAGATTAGGGCAATACCAATAATTCCAATACTTCCTGCAAATGATGTTAATAAGGTTCTTCCTTTTTTGGTCATTAAGTTATTTAAACTAAGCCTCAGTGCTGTAAAGAATTTCATGGCTGTTCTACCATCTTTTGCTTTAGCATCTTTTTCCTTTTCTCTATCTTCTTCTGTAAATGGTTTAGAGTCATCTGTTATCACGCCATCTAAAATCTTTACAATTCTTGTAGAATATTTTTCTGCTAACTCTGGATTGTGCGTTACCATGACAATTAATTTGTCTTTCGATATTTCCTTCAATATCTCCATAATTTGAACACTGGTCTTCGTATCTAATGCACCTGTTGGTTCATCTGCCAAAATGATGTCTGGATTATTTACCAATGCTCTCGCAATGGCTACTCTTTGCATTTGCCCACCTGATAATTGATTTGGCTTTTTATGAATTTGCTCTTTTAATCCCACATCTTCCAATGCTTTTATGGCTCTTTGTTTTCTTTCTTCTCTTGATACACCTGATATGGTAAGGGCTAACTCTACATTTGAAAGAACCGTTTGGTGTGGGATTAAATTATAATTTTGGAAAACAAAGCCTACTGAATAATTTCTATATGCATCCCAATCTTTGTCTTTAAACTTTTTTGTTGATTTCCCATTAATTACTAAGTCCCCTGAAGTATATCTATCTAAACCTCCAATAATATTTAAAAGTGTTGTTTTTCCACAACCACTTTGGCCTAAAATAGATACAAATTCACTTTTTCGGAATTCAATACTAATTCCTTTTAATGCTTGAACTGTTGAATCTCCTGAAATATAGTCTTTGGTAATATTTTTTAACTCTAACATTCCCATTCTCCTTATGCATAGTTTTAACATGACTAGTTAATTTATTCAATATTTTTCACATAAAATTTACAAATTACTTTCATTTGTTAATTGTCTAAAATCAATATACACATCTGCACTAATATTTTCTAACGTTATAATAGCACTTCCTGTACCTAGTATCGAATTATCAGATGTCGTTCTTACGCCCGTAATATACGTATTTCCTAATTGATTACTATAATTTATTTGATAATCATCTACTGTTCCAGTCAAATCTATATCTGTATATGAATATTCCAAATCAATTTCAGCAGTTTCTGTAACTTTTATATTCACATCTTCAACCCCTGATTCAGAATCAAATGATAATCTTCCAACTTCTGCTTGATGAATATCCAAATTTCCATATTCATTTTTAAATTCCATACGATCTGCTACAATTTCATCTATTTCACAATAATTGTTATATATGTCTAAATCTAAATCCGCTGTATTTAATTTTCCGATATCTGCTGATACATAATTAATCTCTAAATCTATGCTGTTCAATTTTTCATCTTGTGGAATGTATATTGTTATACTATTATTCTCATCAGAAAGGCTAGATGGCAAATTCTCGTCGCTAATTTCTAAAGTATCTCCATCTTGTTTTATCTCCATTTTGTCTGGGATGTTTGTTCCTTCAACTTTAAAACTGTCCCCATTTCTTATAATCAATTCCGTAACTTCAACAGTGATATCTATATTTTTGATGTTTTCATATGTTCGTGAAATATCTTCTCTTTGATATTCTTCTCTTTTCTCTATTGCCTCACTAAATTCCTTAGTTTTAGAGTTACCTACAAACCCTCTTGCAATTCCTAAAAGTACCCATACAATTGTAATAGAAAGGTATATTCCAAATACAATGGCCGCATATTTTATAAACTTTTGTAATCCAGTCATTTGATATCTACACCTCCAAACATACAGAAACTATCCACATAAATTGTTGGTAGTTTCTCATCAAATTTTCTACCAGTCTTGTTTGAAGTTGCTCCAAAAATTGGAACTGATTTTACCTTTATATTCACATTTTCTGGTGTTAAGATTTCTATTCCACCAAAAATAGCACTTGTTTTTACAAATTTGTCTTCACTGATAACTGCTTTTCGTAAATCTAAATCAACACTTCCAAAAACTGCTGTTACATTTGCCCCATTAAATTCTTGATTGTTAAAATCTTCTTTTATTTCTCCAAATGTTGCACAATATTCTTCCATTTGTTGTCCTTTTTCTTTTAACTCTTTACGTTTTTTTTCCATTTTTCTATCAATTTTATCTTTGAAAATAAGATTAATTCCAACCAAAATTAATAATACTGGAATTGTTAATTTCCAAATCAAGTCAAAATCTAAAATGTCCCTACAAGCTAATAATAATAAAATACCTATAATTAACCACACAGCACTCCAAAATTTGTTTTCTCTTGCAATCAGTTCAATTGCACTTGGAATAATGATTAATAATGTCCACCATCCATCAAAAAATATGTTGATGTTTGTAATATCTAAAGCATTTAATGTAAGAATAACACCAATTATCACTAATACAATTCCCCATAAAGTATTTCCTATTTTTCTCATAATAACCTCCATTCGAGCAGATTTGCTCAATTTTTTTCTTATTGCATAGTAGAAAACAATTTTTATTGTGACCCCATATAGTTTTTTTCGTATGCAACAAGATTAAGTTTATTATATTCTATCGTATTATTGTCTTTTTTACAATATAAAAAAGAGATTTCTATAGATAATTTTCCACATAAATCTCTTTTATTTTTACTATATAGAAAAATTCGTTAAATCCTATTTTTCTTATATGTATGAATTCTCTATTTTTGGTACTGCATAATATTTATCATTTACACTATGTATTTTTTGTTGGACCATATTTTTTAATTCCTCATGGTTCATTTTTGTATCTGGAGAAACAACCAAATCAAATATTAGATTAACCCTATCTCCACCATCTGTCATTCTGAAATCATGGATTGAAAACTCTGGATTGATTTCTTTTACAATCTCTTCTGTTCTCTTTCTCATTTCATTAATTTCTTCATCATCTGTTACAATTGGATCCATATGGATAGTTGTTATACAATTAAACTCATCATAAATATCTTGTTCCATTTGGTCTATCACATCATGAGCCTTACAAATATCGCAGTTTGCTGGAACTTCTGCATGGAATGATACAATTTTTCTACCTGGTCCATAATCATGTACCATGATGTCATGAATACCAGATATCATTTCATATTTTTTTGTAAATTCCTCTAATTTTTCTACAAACTCTGCGTCTGGTTTCATTCCTAAGAGTAAATCAATCGTTTCTTTTAACGCTTTAAATCCTGTAAATAGAATAAATATAGCAACTAAAATACTTGCATATCCATCAATAGATATTCCAAATATTTTGGCAACAATGGCAGATAATAATACAACAAATGTAGAAATTGAATCAGAGATACTGTCATAAGCATTTCCTTTGATTGCCGCAGAGTCAATTGTTTTGGCAATTTTATTATAAAATAGAAATAGCCATAATTTCGTTAAAACAGCAATGACCAAAATTACAATGGTTACTGTGCTAATATCTGGCAATGTAGGTTGTATAATTTTATCAAATGAACTTTTAAATAATTCTACACCAACTAAAACAATCAAAATATCTACAATAAATGCTGTAATATATTCCATTCTCCCATGTCCCCAAGGATGGTCTTTGTCTATCTTTTTTTGTGAAACTTTAAATCCAATCATGGTAACAATTGATGACCCAGCATCTGTTACATTGTTTAATGCGTCTGAAATAATCGAAATGGAATTGGCAAATATTCCAATAATTAATTTTACTGCTGATAATAAAATATTGACAATAATTCCTGTCACACTTGATAACATTCCATATTTTGCCCTTGTTTCCGGATTTTCTGTATTTTTATCTTTTATAAATAATTTAATTAATAAATTTGTCATGTTTTCCCCTTCTTTTTTAGTTAAATTTTCTAAACGAATATTGTTATATCACTTTTTACGATATAAAACAATCTTTATAGTGATTTTTGCAGATTTAAATAAAGTCTCCGTTACAATTCAGTGTACAAATCTCCACACTTTTTCTTTTTCACATTTTTAAATAATTCTTTATCTTTTTTGGTTACGACCATTTTTTCTATATTTCCATTATGGCATACTTTTAATGTGATTTTTCCTTTTTCAATGATTGGATGTCTTAATATTCTAATTCCAGAATTATCACAACTTTCTTTCGATATCGCTATATATGAAAATTTTTCATCTTCATAAGGTAACTCTGCATTTTTTAATAATTTATGCAATTTTGTTCGTTCCATTCTAACAATCGAATGACACCAATCGTCATCTGGTAATGGACATATGCCCTGAAATGTACATGGAGCAACAATATGAAGTCCATTCTCTATAGCGATTTTTTGTACTTGTTTTATATTTTTAAAACCTTCTGGTGTTCCTGGTTCTATGATTACTATCATGTGATTTGAACTTTCAATCAGCTTATGTATCACATTGCTTCTTTCTTCTGGTTTAATTTCATTTAGCATATAACTTGTAACAACCAAGTCCGCTTTTACATCTAAATTATCTTTCACAATGTCAGCATATTCCCATGAAACTTCCCTTAATTCTGGATTTTGACTCATAAAAGATTTTCCAAGTTCTAGCATAACCGGTTCTCTTTCAAAACATCGGATATTGTTTGGTTTTAATAAATCATTAATTGCCCAAGTGGCTGCTCCTGTTCCTGCACCTATATCTAGCACAGATTGAATATTACTATCTATTCTTTCTAGCGTATTTTTTAAAGCGGTATACACTGCTCCATAAGTTGCTGGCATTCTCATAATAACATATGCTAATGCCTCTATTTCTGTATTTAAGAGTGTGTCTCCTGTTCTTTCTTGTTTCATATATTTTTCACTTAACTTACTGGCACATTGTTTTAATTCTGCTAATTTTACATTCTTTATTTTTTCTTCTATTGCTTTTTCTAATTGCTCTGGTATTTTCATATTGGCTCCTATATGAATATATTATTTCTAAAATGTATTTAAACCTCATGCATAAACATATTGGTAATTACTAAATTTTCCAATATATTATACATGAGGTTTTGCATATTTTCAATTCTTTTCTTTAATTTTTGGTTTACAATTTTATAAAAAATCCTTTGTATATCCTGTTGCTGTATTTGTCATGGCACTATTCCAATTTTCTCCTATATATACATCAGCAGTAACGTTTCCAAACATCATACTATAATCTTGAACATTTCTAGTATCAAAATTACTTAAATCTAAACTTGTTAAACCACTACAGCCATAAAACATAGTTCTCATACTTGTTACTTTACTTGTATTAAAGCTACTTAAGTTTAAATTGGTTAGACCACTACAACCATAAAACATTTCTGTCATATATGTTACGTTACTTGTATCAAAACTTCTTAAATCTAAACTAGTTAGACTACTGCAATTCTCAAACATACCATCCATCCTTGTTACTTTATTTGTATTGAAACTGCTTAGACTTAAACTAGTTAGACTAGTACAGCTATTAAACATATATTCCATAGTCGTTACATTTCTTGTGTCAAAGTTACTTAGATCTATACTACTTAGTTGTCCACATCCATCAAACATACTATCCATACTTGTTACACTACCTGTATCAAAGCCACTTAAATCTAAACTGCTTATACCACATCCACAAAACATACACGTCATATCTGTGACTTTACTTGTATTTAAATTACTTAAATCTAAACTCGTTACATTATAACAATCCATAAACCAATAAGCTGTATATTCTGGAACAATTTTAGATGTAATTTCTACTTTTGTTATTTGATCTGTATAATCTGACCAAGGTAATGGTTCTCCGTAAAAGACATCATAGTGGATTCCTTTAATATTTCCAAAGTTTCCGTTTTCTATAATTTTGTCTGTATCAAATTCATCTTTATTATTAAATATCAGTGTTCCATCATTATACAAAGCAACATATATATCTGTTAATGTAACTTCTGTGGCATAATCAATTACTCTATTTCCTATTGTTATTGTCTGATTTTCTCTATCTATTTCTTCTTCAAATAGAATTCCATCATTTTTCATCTCATCTAATAACTCTGTATCTGTTTTTACGCTTGTATTTATATAGTTTGAAGCTTCTCTTTCAGTTTTCCATAAATTCACTCTTTCTTCTACTGTTGCACCTCTTGTTTCTACTTCAGCCTCTTGTGCTCTTGTTAATATTCCATTCTCTCCTGTTAATGTGGCAATCGTTACACCTGCTAATATTAGCAAAACAATTATAGTTATAACTAATGCAATTAAAGTAATACCATTATTCTTTTTAATCGTTTTTCTTTCTTGTTCTTTACATTTTAATTTTTGCTTTTTCATTTTTTAAAATCTCCTTTCTTTTGTTTCTTTTGCTTAATTTATGTAATGTTTCATTTGTGTACTTTTTAATTGTTTATATAAAATTATTTTTTCTTAAACATATTTCAAGTTTAATGTGTTCAATAATTTTAAAATACTTAATCATTTTTTATTCTTAGAGCTTTGAATTTTTTATTCTGCATTTGTGTTTTATCTTTTTATTTTTCCCTATTATCGTAAATAGTATTCATACTTTTTACTTTTCTATTCGAATAATGATATTTATTTTTCAATGTTCTCACTATTTACCTTAAAATAGTTTTTATAATATTATAGATTTTACATTCTCTATAAGTAATTTTGTACTTTCATTTTATCTATTTTTACGAATTAAGTCAATATGTTGTCGTATTTTATTTCTTGCTTTTACCTAGATTTCAATACTCTAAGAAAAGGTTCTATTCCTTTAAAATCTTGATATTGCTTAATTTTATAAAAATTTAGATTGTAAAAAAAATTTTTGATTTTAAATCTTTACTGTCATTTTTTGAAAAAATTTTTTAGATATTTTCATTGACTTTACTATATTTTATTGTTACAATTTAAACAGAGAAATCTTTCTTAGAGTATTGAACTCTAAGAAAGATTTTACTAAATTTTAGGAGATCTTTATTTTTATAATCAGTCAAGGCTTCCACTTTTATTACTATAAAAACTTATAAATTTCTTTCAACTTATTTCCCTTCTCTACTTAAATAATTTTCTATATCGTCCTCTTACTTTATTCTTTAAGGTCTCAATTTGCGACCTTAAAGATTCCAAACTTGAATCTACGATTTTTGTTAGTTCAATTCTCCACTTTTTCTAAAACTTATACAGCTAAATGATTAATTTGATTTGCTATATATCCTGCTCCATATCCATTATCAATGTTAACAGTGGCAATACCATTACTACAAGAATTAATCATTCCTAAAAGGGCTGTAATGCCACCTAAATTTGCACCATATCCTACTGAAGTTGGTACAGCGATGACTGGCACTTTTGCTAATCCTGCAATTACAGAGGCTAACGCACCTTCCATTCCTGCAATCGCAATAATACAATTTGCCTTTTCTAATTTTTCTCTTTGTGACAAAATTCTATGAATCCCTGCCACACCCACATCATAAATCCTTTCTACATGACTTCCAAAAAATTCTGCTGTTTCTGCTGCTTCTTCTGCTACTGGAATATCTGCTGTTCCACCTGTGCAAATAGCAATGTTTCCAATTTTCTCTTTTTCCTTTTCAATTTTTAAAATTCTAGAAATCGGATTATATTGTACTTCTGGAATATCTTTTTTTACTAAATCAAATTGTTCTTTACTTGCCCTTGTTCCTAATACTTCTCCATTTTCTTTATAAATCGTTTTGTAAATATTAGATAAAAGTTCATCTGGTTTACTTTGGCAAAATATGACTTCTCCTGTGCCAATTCTCTCTTTTCGATTATGGTCAATTTTGGCATACCCTAAATCTTCATATTGGTTATTTTTGATTTCTTTTTCTGCTTCCTCTATACTAATTTCATGATTTTGTATTTTTTCTAGTATTTCTTTAATCTCCATTATTTTATGCTTCCTCCATCAATACAATTCCTTTAAAGGTATATCATTTTTTTGTGCTAATTCCTTCATACTTTCATATTCTGGATAAATATAGGTTTCTCCATTATTGACAACTTTTTTTGCTTTTAATTTGCCATATTTTGTATCAATTGTAATTAATTCTCTTTCTAATTCTGTTCGATATTCATAGCGATAACGAATTCCAATAGTTGTTGTTTCTTTAAATATGATGTTTTGTAATTTTTGAATGTCTGGTTCTTTACATACAACTGTTAAACGATATGCTGGTCTATTTTTTTTCATGAAGATTGGCGTATAAAATACGTCTAATGCTCCATTTTGAAATAGTTGTTCTTCTGTATATCCCAATATTTCTCCTGAACAATCATCTATATTGGTTTCCATGACTACGATTTTTTGATTTTCTTCTTGCATTTCGCCATAATATACTTTTAATACATTTGGAATTTTTAAGTCTTTTGTTCCTGCTCCCCATCCGATTTTTTTGATTTTCATGGCTGGTAATGTTGTAAATTCAGAACTTAGTTCTGCAATAATGGCTGCACCTGTTGGTGTTACCAATTCTGTGTCAATATCAATTTGTCTAAATTCTACATTTGAATTTGCAAAAATTTCACTTGTTGCTGGAACAGGAACTGCCATTGTGCCATGGGCACATTCAATAAAACCATGTCCATCATTTACAACACTTGAAATAATTTTGTCTGGATGAATTTTATTGATTAAGATAGCTGTTCCTACAATGTCCACAATAGAGTCTATCGCACCTACTTCGTGAAAGTGTACTTCTTCTAATGGTTTATTGTGAACTTTGCTTTCTGCTTTGGCTACTCTCATAAAAATCCTTTTTGCTAAGTCCTTACTTTCTTCTTCAATTGAACTATTATCAATAATTTCACATACATCATGCAAATTTCTATGTTCGTGATGATGTTCATGGTGATGTGCTTCTTGCTCATGATGGTGAATGTCTTCTATGTGGTCGTGTTCATGGTGATGGTGTTCAGTACTTTCCTCGCCATGAACGTGAGAATGCTCATGTTGATGTTCTAAAATCACATCAACATGAGTACCTGTAATTCCATTTTTTACTTTTTTAGACATTTCTATTTTGTATCCATCTATGTTTAATTTTTTTAGTTCTTCTATTAGATAATTTTCATCTCCAATAATTTCTGTAAGTGCTGCTAGTGTCATATTACCACTAATTCCACTTGAACAGTCAAAATATAATGTTTTCATATTTAATTTTATTCCTTTCTTAAGGCACAAATCAGGTTGGAAAAGAATTAAATTTTGGCTAGGAAAACAAGTTTGAAATTTATGAGGCGTACTAGTGTACGTTGATTAAATTTCAAATGAAGTTTGACGACGCCAAAATTGTAATTATTTTTCAACCTTTTCCTCTTTCTTTTTAATCTATATTTATAATCTCATACTCTCTTGTTCCAAAGCCAAGTTCTGCTGCAGCTTCTATCGTATGAACACCATTTTGTCTTTCTACTCTTTCTACAAAATGATCTCTTCCTGGATCTTTTGAATTATATACTAAATCTATACAAGCTTGATCAATAGCAATTGGGTCTTTACTTGCTAAAATACCAATATCTTTCATGCAAGGATCTTCTGCAACTGCACAACAATCGCAATCCACAGATAAATTACACATTACATTGATAAATACAATATTTTCACCAAAATGTTTAACCACACTTGATGCTGCATCTGCCATTGATTCTAAGAATTTGTTTTGTTCTGGTAGGTTATTCCATATTGCATATTGGTCTTTACTTTGTCCAGCTGAATGTATCCATGATTTTCCTTCTGATGAAGCACAACCTATTGATAATTGTTTTAATGCTCCACCATATCCGCCCATTGGATGACCTTTAAAATGTGATAAAACAAGCATAGAGTCATACTTTTCAATATTTTTTCCAACAAAGTTTTCTTTTAATATTTTTCCATTAGGTATTTCTAAAATTACATCTGGTCCTTCTGAGTCCATAATATCTACATCAAAATATTTAGTCCAACCATGATTCTCAATTAATTTTTTATGCTTTTCTGTCGAATTTCTAGCACCTTCATAAGCAGCATTACATTCAACAACTGTTCCATTAACCTTTTCTACAATGGCTCTAACAAATTCTGGTCTAATATAGTTCTGGTTTCCTTGTTCTCCAGAATGTAATTTAACTGCCACCTTTCCAGGTAAATTAACTCCTAATGCTTCATACATTTTTACAACACTTTCTGGTGTAATCTCCTTTGTAAAATATACTTTTGATTTTTCCATAAAAATCATTCCCTTCTTTTTTAATTTGTGTCATATTCTCTAAGCAAATTAATTTTTTAATTATTTTGACACTTACACTATATAAATTATCTTTACATATATTTAAAAATTTATTCATTTTCTAATGCTTGTGCCACTCTTTCAAGTTCTTTTCTAATCTCTATATGTTGCGGACAAGCTTTTTCACATTGACCACATTTAATACATTCACTTGCTTTCTTTAATCCATGTCCGCCAACTAGCCATTGTTCTTGATGTTTTGCAGCTGCCATATCTTTATATAAAGTTAAATAATTCATTGCTGTGAAAGAACCTGATATACCAATATGCATTGGACATACTTTTGCACAGTAATTACAAGTTGTACAAGGGATTAGAGGAATCGTATTTAATACTTTTTGTGCCTCTTTTATGGTTTCTTCTTCTTTATCTGATAATTTTGTAAAGTCTTTCATATATGAAATATTGTCATCCATTTGCTCTATATTGCTCATTCCAGATAATACTGTAATAATTCCATCTAAGCTTGCTGCAAATTTAATTGCCCAAGAAGCAAGTGAAGCGTCTGGATTTGCTTTTTTGAATACTTCTGCTACTTGTTCTGGTGGATTTGCAAGCATACCACCTTTTACTGGCTCCATGATGATAACTGGTTTTCCATATTTTCTTGCTACTTCATAACATTCTCTAGATTTAATTGCTGGATTCTCCCAATCGGCATAATTGATTTGTAGCTGTACAAATTCCATTTCTGGATGTTTTTGCAAGATTTCTTCTAATTCTTCTGGTGTTGAATGGAATGAGAATCCTATATGTTTTATTTTTCCTTCTTGCTTCTTTTCTTGAATCCATGACCACATATCAAAATCATCAAATGCTTTTGTTCTAGACTCTCCTAAGTTATGCAATAAATAAAAATCGAAATAGCCTGCTCCTGTTTGTTTTAATGATGTTTCAAATTGTTGAATAGCGTCTTCTCTTGTTTTACAATTTATCCAAGCTGCATTTTTTGTTGCCAATTGAAATTTTTCCCTTGGGTAACGTTCTACTAGCGCTTGTCTTATGGCATCTTCACTTCCTGCATATGCCCATGCGGTATCAAAATAGGTAAAACCTGCTTCTAAAAAATGGTCTACCATCACTTTTGTTTGTTCAACATCAATTTTATCTTCTTTCATAGGTAATCTCATTAACCCAAATCCTAATTTTTTTATTTCTTCTCCTAAATATGGCATCTTAGTTCCTCCTTTATAATTACTCAATTTTATTTCTCATTTTTTCTATATTGTTTTGGACATACATATAGAATATGGTAAATTTTCCAATTCTGGAAATGGTTCTACAACTTTAAATCCTAATTTTTTGTATAGTTTAATTGCATCTGATAATCTTTCATATATACCTCTATTTTCTATTTTCCAGTTTGTCATATTCTTCATCATTCACAGGTTCACACCATTCATTTGAAGTATCTTCTCCTGGCACTTCAAATGCCAAATGACTAAACCAGCAATCCTTTTTTGCTCCATGCCAATGTTTTACATTTGCTGGTATCACTACCACATCTCCTGGTTTCAAACTTCTTGCTTCTTTTCCTTCTTCTTGATACCAACCTTCTCCATCAACACAAATAAGAATTTGTCCACCACCTTTACTTGCATGATGAATATGCCAGTTATTTCTGCAGGCTGGTTCAAACGTTACATTTGCAATAAAGATAGGTGATTCTTCTGGTTTTGTTAGTGGATTTAAATAAGAATTTCCTATAAAATATTGTGCAAATCCTGTATTTGGTTCTCCTAATCCAAACATTCCTCCATGTTCAAATTTGTTTTCATTACTCATAATCTTTTCCTCCTTTAATTTTATTTTTTTAATATATACATCGAAATCTTTGATTTCGTTTGTTTACATTTTTTACAATATCAGAAAATTAGATAGCATTTTCTTTACATATAATTATTTTAAAAATCATCTAAATTTAATCATTATTACATTAAGTTCTTATCTAATATATTTTTGTCATATAAATCAATTTTATAATTCAACTTATCATATGCTTCTTGCATATCGTGTAGTTTTTTCTTTAAAATTTTTCTTTGTTCTACCAGAATTTCTCTTCTTTCTTTTACTGTTTTGTCTCCTTCATCAAATAATTTTATATATTTTTTCAAAAAACTAATCTCTAATCCTGCTGATCTCATACATCTTACAAACTGAATTCTTTGTAAATCACTTTCTGTATAATTTCGGATGCCATTTTCTCCTTTGGAAATTGGTCCTATTAGCCCTTCTCTTTCATAATACCTTAATGTATCTGTTGTCAATCCAAATTTTTGAGCCACTTCTGATATTTGCATAAAATCGACTCCCTTCTGTAAATTTATATAATTGCATTATATCATAATTTTTATAGCAATTTTACTCCCATTTATTATATATCACTTGGAGTTTACTTTAAGTCAATAGCTTTTCTATAATTTTTTTATTTTTTAACAAACAATTCAAAAATTTTAGAAAACAGACTCGAAAAATTTTAGGGACAGACTCAATGTCATAAGGATTGCAGTTTTTAATCTTGATTAAGATTTATATTCCTTAACTAATGATATTGAATCCATCCCCAGATTTCCTTTTATTACTTATTTCTATTTAATGGTGTCCATAGTCCTAAAGTTTCTTTTGGTACTTTTTTATGATTTGTACATTGTTCTGGAAGATTGTCCTCTGTGAAAATTTCTGTATAGGTATTTGTACAGTTTTTTGATACTAGACAACCTGTCGTTCTACATACAGTTTTTTCTACAATGCCTTCTGGTCTTGCAAAAGTAGCACTTGGTAAATCCTTATGTATGTCTGTCATAACCGCATCCCAGATTTGTCCTGCTGGGTTTCCACTAAAATATACGGTTTCACTATTATCATATCCATACCAAGTTGCTGCTGAATAATATGGTGTAAATCCGCAAAGCCATCTGTCATAATCATTATCTGTTGTACCTGTTTTTGCTGCCACATCCATTCCTGGAATTGCACAATATGTTGCCGTTCCTCCTGATTTTACAGGTTCTTGTATAATGGTTTTCATAATATATGCATTTTGCTTTGATATAACTTGTCTTGTTTCTTGTTTTGGTGTTAAAACAGTGTTTCCATCAGCATCTGTAACACTTGTATAAAATGTTGGGCTGATATATACACCATCATTTGCAATTGTCCCATAGGCTGATGCCATTTCTAATGGACTAACACCACTTGTCATTCCACCTAATGCTAAACTTAATACATTATCTGTAACAGAATCTAATGAACTGATTCCCATATTTTGCAAATATTCTAGTGATTTTTTTGGTGTTAATTCTACCATAATTTTAACTGCTGGTATATTTTGTGAAGTTCTGATAAAACTTCTAATATTTATTAATCCTTTAAATCCATTATAATTTTTAGGTTCATAATTTTTTCCGAATCTTGTACTACTATCATCATAAACGGTTGCTGCTGTTATGATTTTTTCTTGTAATGCAGGTGCAACATCTGCCAATGGCTTAATACTAGAACCAGTCTGTTTTTGCATTTGTGTTGCTCGATTCCAACCTGCACTTGTTTTTTCTCCAAAGCCGCCTGCAACTGCCACTACATTTCCTGTTTTGTAGTCAACAATTGCCATTCCTGACTGACTATGTTCATTTAATAATGTTCCATCACTATTTTTTTCTCTTCCTTTAATAATATATTTTTCTTTTGCATATTCTTCTTCTAATCGATTTTGGATATTCATATCTACAGTAGAATGAATGGTAAGTCCGCTACTATATACATAGTTTTTCGCCATCTGTTCTGTCATATTTTTTTCTTCCATGACTTGTTCCACAACTTGTGAAATGACTGCATCTGTATGATAAGAAAATACACTTCCTCCCATGATGTTTCCTGTACCAAATTGTAATCCATTTTTCACTTCTGTAACGGCTTTTTGATAGTCTTCTTCTGATATATATCCTAATTCTTTCATCTTGTCCAAAACCGTTATTGTTCTATTCTTTATTTTTTCTGAATTATCTACAGTTGTACTATATGGATTATATGAATTTGGTGAATGATTAATTCCTGCCATAAAAGCACATTCTGCTAAAGATAAATCTTTTGCACTTTTATTAAAATAATATTCGGCCCCAAGTTCTACTCCATGTAAATTATTGGCTCCAACAAATAATATATTTAAATACAATTCCAATATTTGCTCTTTGGATATCATTCTTTCTACTTGATAAGCTCTTTGCCATTCTCTTATTTTTCTTTTAATTCCTTCAATTCCTGTACTTTCATTATCATTTGTTATATTTTTCACTAACTGTTGTGTAATGGTACTTCCACCATAACTACTTTCACCATTTAATAATGTATTGGCAATTGCCCCTGCTGTCCTTTTGAAGTCAACACCACTATGCTCATAAAATCTCTCGTCCTCTATTGCAATATATGCATTTGGCAAATCATCTGCCATATCTTCTAAAGTAATAATCTTTCTTTTTTCGTCACCACTTAAATCTGCAAGTACTGTACCATTTTGATCTACTATGACAGAATTTGACACTTTAATAACTAAATCTTCTTTACTAATTTGTATGTCTTCATTTCCATACCAGCCTAATAATAGTCCTGCAAATCCCCACATTCCTGCAATTAGCGCTAATAATAGCAAAATAATTAATATTAAGAAAAATTTGATAAAGAATTTTAAAATTCTATGTTTTTTACGTCTTTCTTCTTTTTTGGCTTTCTTTTCTTTTTTTGCTTGAAGTTTGGCTTCCTTTTTTTGTTTTTTATCTATTTTATGTCCTTCTTTTTTTTCTACTTTTCTCCATTCATCACTTTTCTTTTCAGATATCTCTTTTTCTGTTTTTTCTTTCTCTTCCTTTTTATTTTTTTCTTCGAATTTTTTTACTTTATCTTTTTTATTTTTCTTGCTTTTTTCTATGCCTTCTTTTTTATCTTGTACCCTTTCTTTTACTGCCTGTTTTTCTTCCTTTTCTTTATTATTGCTTCTATCCTCTTTTAACTCTTCTGGTCTCTCAGCCAATAAGACTGCCGTTTGGGGTTGTGCCATATCCCTTTCTTGTTCTATCTCACCTTTATTTTCTTTTTTAATTGGTATTTCTTTTTTTTCTTCGTTTACATCCTTATTCAACATACTTGTTTTAATTTTTTCTATATTTTCTTCTGCATTGTTATTTTCTACTTTTTGATTTGTTTTCTTTAAAGTGCCATTTTTCACTTTTTTATGCATTTGTTTCTTATTCAAGTTTTTCTTTTTATAATTTTTACTACTTCTCTTCTTCTTTCTTTTTTTCATGTCTTGTACCTCCTTTTGCAATATTTTTTGTTAAATATAAAATCGCTTTCCTATTTAACAAGAAAATAATATTGCACAGAAAAATTGCTACGCAATTTTTCGCGTTGACAAATCCTTACGCTTCCTCAAGAAGTTAATAAATCTCGTTAACTGAAAAAATAGAAAACTTTCTCTCAAAGCTAAATTTGTCATTCATTTTAGTACCCCAATTATTGTCAAATATATTAATACTATTTCTATGAATACTTGTTTTTAAGAAGTTTGTATTTCCTGTATTTCTAAAGCACAACTGTATTTTACCATATTTTTACTAAAATTACTAGCTTTATTTTGCCTTGTTAGAAAATATATTTGAAAATTTAATATATAAATGGAAAGAACTACTATAAAATAGTAGTTCTAAAAAAATAAAAGGGGATGTTATTTAAGCACCAATTGCTTTTTATGCAAATGATACTTTATTGCTAATGAGTGTATCACTTTAACCTTACTCTAAGTCAATACTTTTTCATTTCATCTGGTCCAGCGGTCCTATCTCTAAACTTTATTAATCTAGTTAAATATGATAACTTATTTTTTAATATATCTTCTCTTGATAAATTATTTGTATCTATTCCCTGTGCTTCCAAAAATTTTTTAAAATCGTTTTTGTTTTTTACCTCATTCGCTAATAACTTAAATACTATATCATTATAATCAGTCTTTATTGAACCTGTTTTTATATCTATCTCCTTTAATTCTTCTGAAGATATTTCCTTTACATCTTGTGCTTCTTTATATGTATTTTTTGTAATTCCAAAAAACTCAGTTCTTAGGCCAAATCTACAATTTTCAATATCTCCTACAATATTTGTATAATACTCATCTTCATTTTCATCCCAAAATACCAATGCCACATTATCCACATCAATTGGTCTTTTAACTGCTGATTTCTTATATATTATTTTTGCTTTTATGCCTAATTCTGAAAGTAGTTGATAATATATCTTATTTGACGTATATAATTTTATTAATGTCTAAAATGTCTCATTCCTGTGAAAATCATGGCAATTCCATATTCATTACATTTATCAATAGAATCTTGGTCTCTAATAGATCCGCCTGGTTGAATAATGGCTGTAATTCCAGCTTTATGTGCAGCTTCTACACAATCTGAGAATGGGAAGAATGCATCTGATGCAAGAACTGCTCCTTTTGTTATACCTTCTCCAATTAATTCTTCAGCATGTTCTACTGATTGCTCAGTAGCCCAAATTCTATTTACTTGTCCTGGTCCAATTCCGATTGATTGTTTATCTTTTCCAAGAGCAATTCCATTTGATTTAACATATTTTACAATTTTCCATGTAAATAACAAATCTTCTAATTCTTTATCTGTTGGTTTTCTGTCTGTTACTACTTTGTAATCATCTAATAATTTTGAGTCAATTGTTTGTACAATTACACCACCATTGATTTTCTTAATATCCAAAGCATTTTCTGGTTGTTTTACGGTAATTGATGGTAATTCTAATACTCTTACATTTTTCTTTGTTTGTAATATTTCTAACGCTTCTGGCTCATAAGATGGAGCAACAATTACCTCTAAGAAAATTTCTTTCATTTCTTGTGCCATCGCTTTTGTAATTTCTCTATTTGATACAACAATTCCTCCAAAGATTGAAGTTTTGTCAGCTTCAAATGCTTTTTTCCATGCTTCATAAATGTCACTACTACTTCCTACTCCACATGGGTTTCCATGTTTACAAGCAACAACAGTTGGTTCATCAAATTCTTTTAATAGTTCTAATGCGCCATTTGTATCATTAATATTGTTAAACGATAATTGTTTTCCATTTAATTGTTTTGCAATTGTAAGAGAACCTTCACATTTTCCAATTTCCTTATATAAGGCTCCAACTTGATGTGGATTTTCTCCATAACGCATTTCTTCTACTTTTTCATATGTTAATGTTAGTTCTTGTGGTAATGAATTGTCTTTTCTTTCTTCTTTTAAGTATTTGCATATCATCGCATCATAACTTGCTGTATGTTCAAATACTTTATTCATTAAATAGAATTTTGTATCTAGTGATACTTGTCCATTTTCTTTTAATTCTGTTAATACTTTTTCATAATCATTTGGGTCTGTAATAACTGTTACATCTTGGTAATTTTTAGCAGCGCTTCTAAGCATAGTAGGTCCACCAATGTCAATGTTTTCAATTGCTTCTTCTCTTTTTACACCTTCTTTTAAAATCGTTTGTTTAAATGGATATAAGTTAACAACAACAAAGTCGATTGTGTCTACATTTAGTTCCTTTAATTGTTCCATATGATTTGGATTACTTCTCATGGCTAATATTCCTGCATGTACTTTTGGATGAAGTGTTTTTACTCTTCCATCTAAACATTC
>CALXJS010000026.1 GCA_944388685.1 uncultured Clostridia bacterium
TTAATTTCAATACTTTCTGGGATTATAGGTGATTTATTTTTACCGTTCTGGAATGTTACTTCGGTGTGTACTGTACTTTTGCTTATTCCAAATTTTTTTGCTGCACCTCTTACTGTATCTTTTGAATCTATAATATATTGTGCAAGTTCTACTGCACGTTCTTCTATTGATACATTTTTCATATTGTTCTAACCCCTTTATGGAAATACTTTTGTTTAATTGTATTCTTATATTTTTTGAGTTAGAACTTTTTTGTTTTATATGTATATGGAAAAACTACTCCTGTTTTTAGAAGTAGTTTGAATTTTATTAACATCATCTAAATGGTTTTCGCTATAGAATAAGTTTTTCTTTTTGAAATCTTAATTTTAATAATTTAAAATTAGTCGAATAATTTGATATTATAATAATTTTTCCATTTTCCATCTTTATTATAAAAATTTTTATGTGATGTGATGTTATATATTTTATGTTTTTTATTTCATAAATTTTATATTTATAAGTAATTCCAAAAGTATTTTTATACATAATCTTATCATTTTCAATAGAAAAATAATAATTTTTTGTTTTTAATATAAGATAAGCAAAAGGCAATATGAAGAATATTGAATTTATGATAATGTATGCAAGAACACCTTGTATACTATGTAACATTTCGCTACTAAGTATCAGTATTCCAATACTACTTCCTCCCAAAAGAATAGTCATCATAATATTAAAAAGGGTTTTTCCTGTACATTCTATATTATCTAGATTTATGTCATCAAAATTGATATTTTCTCTAACTAATCTAATTGAATACTTTTTCATTTACTAACTCCTCTCATTGTTTAATTATATTTTTCTCTTCTCTCCAAAACTGATTATTGTATTCTGTTACCATAGCTAACAAGTTCTTTCATAACAACTTTTTCAATATATTTTGCCGTCTGTTTTCTCATCATCTCTTTTACTTTTTATATAGATTACCGTCTGTTTTAGTAATAATTTCAGATAATTTATCAAATAATTCTTATTAGAATGACATTTTTAAATCTTAGAATTCAATTCTTGTATTTCTTTTGCCAATCTTCCCATTTCTTCAACCAAAGATAGCATTGTTTGGTTCATCCTTGCCAAATCATATTTGTTTATATTTGTTTTTTCATTTATATTTGTTTTCTGCTTTTCTGTATTTTCTTTAAATACTGCTAATTCATATTTTCTTTCATATGATTTATATAAATCTGATAAGTAATATAAATCTTCTAAAAATTCTTCGTCTTTCATTTCTTTTAATTGCACTTGTTTCTTAATTATGAATGCATCTTTAGGATTGTCATTATATTGGTATCCACATTTTAAATCTGACTCTATTAGCATATATTTAGAAATATATTCTTTTGCTTCAACTAAAATTTGTGATTGTTTTTTTCCTGCACGACCAAAACCTATCCAAGATTCTACTATTTGTTCTTCAGCATTAAAACTGATTCCTATATATCTTCCTGTTGTTCCTTTTCTATTTTCTAGTGAAAAAATTTGGATCCAAGGAATCTCTTTTCTGTTATAAGCTGGACCTAATTTCACTTTCATATATAAGTCTTCAATTTTTATTCTTTCTTGCAATTGTGTATCTATTATGCTTTCTAGTTCTTCGTTTTCTAATCTTTTTTGTGTTCCTCTTTTTGTTGTTACTGTTTGTAATTCATATTTATAACCGTTCATCAAATATTGAAATATTTCTTTTAAACTTTTAAATTCCATTTTTACTCCTCCTTCTATTTTTAGTTTATATTACTTAAAGTACTTATATTATGAATGAAGAGGTATTCAATTTTAGCAATTATTCCTCTTCATTCTCCTTTGTTTTCATTTTTCTTGCTTATGATTTCCTCTTGAAATATCTAAAATAATTTCAAGTCTTATTTTTATACTGCCTAATAATTTTCTGATATCCATGATTATTCCTCCTTTTCTAAAAATATTAACCATAAATACCTTTACATTATTAGTGCTTTCGTAGTATAATAGTATTGGTCTAAATGCATGTCGCAATGTATTTATGATCCATCATGTTTATTAGTCAAGCTTTAAAGCTTGGCTAATTTTAAATTTTAAAAGAATTACTTCCTTTGTTTATAATTTTACAATAAAATCTTTTCTATGTCAATAGCTTTTTACGTATTTATAAAATATGTAATATTTACGCAAATTTATGTGTTTTTTATTAGAAATTACTGTATTTTTTCGAATTAGTATTTACGCACACGTAGTTTTTTGCAGTTTTTTTTACTATCGTTTTTTTATTTGTGTGTAATCGCTAGAGCAAATCGATGTTCTTGTATAGAAAAAAATCAAGTCTTATATGTTATCCCATACTAAGACTTGATTTTAATATTCTTCATTTTTCAACTACTCTTAAAGATTTTAGACCTATCATTCTTTTCTTGTTATACATTTTACGCCATTTCTTTTTTCATAATATCTTTAATAACTTCGCCAGCTATCAGCATTCCTGCAACAGAAGGAACAAAAGATATACTAGCAGGTGTTCTAGATTCTATATCATGTTTTATCGGCTCTTCTTTAGAATATAACACCTTCAAATGCGTTATTCCTCTTTTTTTTAATTCTTTTCTCATTACTTTAGCCAACGGACATACTGATGTCTTATAAATATCCGTTATTTCAAATTTGGTTGGATCTAATTTATTTCCTGTTCCCATACAAGAAATAATAGGAACATTTTGCTTTTGTGCATATTCTACTAATTTTAACTTTGTTGTAACTGTATCAACAGCATCTACCACATAACTTATTGTATTATTTATTAATGTTTCTTCTCCTTCTTCTATATCTTGTGGCATATATGTTTTTATATTAGCGTTCGGATTAATTGATAAAATTCTTTCTTTCATGCAATCAATTTTTCGTTTTCCTATGTTAGCTACAGTAGCATGGATTTGTCTATTTAAATTACTAGGTGAAATGCTATCATTATCTATAAGTGTAATATTTTCTATTCCTGCTCTTATAAGTCCTTCTATCGCAAACGAACCTACTCCACCAATTCCGTATACAATAACACTTGCTCTTGCTATTTTTTTCAAATTTTCTTTACCTATTAATAATTCTGTTCTTTCATTCCATTTTTCTTTCATTTATTTTTTCCTTTTCTCTATTTTTTACTACTCTCTACAATTCTTTTTAATATGCTTGCCACATTTTCTTTTTGTTCATTTAAACCAAAATACCTTTTTGGTATATATAAATTAAACACATTTCCTTGTTCCAATTCCACTTCTAATTGATATCTAAAAATATTTTCCTTTTCTTTTTTTACCGCAAACTTATCTGTTTCTATAACATATCCCTTTTCAATGTATTTTTTTGTTTTTTTAGATAATTCAAAAAAATAAGTATATTTATTATCTAAACACATTAGATAAATTGGTTTTAGTAATGTTTTTTTCCATAAAACATATTTTTTCTTTATTGGCTTTATCCTTACTATGATATATTCTATATTTGTTATATGATTAATTTTTAAAAATTCTGCAATATTGTGTGAATCGAATCTTTCAAATTCAAAAGATTTTATTTTTTTATTTGTATCAAAAAAACTTTCCTTCTCTATATTTTTTTCAATTCTTTTTTGATTTATTAAATAGCCTGTAAAACTTCCAATTATATAGGCACATACCAAAAGCATATTAGGTTTTAAAACTATTATATATCCTAATATATAAATAACAATACTGCATCTTAGTAAAATTTTATTAAAATTCTTTTCTGTAAATGTCCCTATATGCTTTTTTACTGTTGTCATTGTAATAATACTTCCTAAAAATGGTGCAAGAAAAATAATTACTAAAATAGTTATAAGTGTACTATTGTTTGCCAATATAATATTAATTGCTAATATCATAAAAATTTCTATGGCTATTAATAATAATATAGAATAAATGATAAAAAACTTTTTTTGCGTCATATTTTTCATAATTGCTCTCCTTCTCATTTTTTATTATTTTATAGTATTATACCTCTTTTGTAAACATTTTTCTATGCTTTACTCATTTTTATTATTGCTAAATCCTTATAAGTAGTATATAATACATTCACTTATATTAACTATTTAAGGAGTTAACCATGTTAAGAATTCAAAATATAAAAATACGAGAAAATATTTCTGATAAAACATTAATTAATTTTGTCATAAAGAAACATCACATTGCTAGTTCAGATGTAATCGATTGGCATATTGTTAAAAAGTCGATTGATGCACGAAAAAAAACAGATGTCTACTTTCAATATACTATTGACATACTTGTTAAAGATGAAACAAAATATCCTAGTATTTTAAAAATAGAACCATTTGACATTGACAAGAAAATAGAGACCTCATTAGATGTAAATTCTATTCGTTCTTTACAATCAGGTCCTTCTCCAATTATTATTGGGGCTGGTCCTGCTGGATTATTTTCTGCCTTAACTTTCATCCAAAACGGTATTTGTCCCATCGTTATTGAACAAGGAAAAACTGTTGAGGATAGAAAAAAAGATATTGATAATTTTTTACAACATAGCATATTAAATCTTTCCTCAAATGTACAATTTGGTGAAGGGGGTGCTGGTACTTTCTCAGACGGAAAATTAACAACCGGAATTCACAATCCATTATGTCAAAAAGTTTTAAAAGATTTTGTAGCATTTGGTGCCCCTGAAGAAATATTGTATCTATCTAAGCCACATATTGGAACAGATAATTTAATTCATATTATTAAAAATATCAGAAATTATATATTGCAAAAAGGTGGGACTTTTTATTTTAATACAAAATTTATAGACTTTACAGTGAAACATAATAAAATATATTCTGTAATATTAAAAAACCTAGAAGATAATACTACTTTTGAACTTCCAACCAATAATCTAATTTTAGCTATTGGGCATAGTTCTAGAGATACTTTTGAGTTATTATATAAAAATGGGATTCTAATGGAACAGAAAAATTTTTCTGTTGGTCTTAGAATTGAACATTTACAAGAAACTATTAATACTGCACAATATGGTAATATAACAAAACTAAAATTACCACCTGCTGAATATAAGTTAGCATATCATTCCCCTTCGGGTCGTTCTTGCTATACATTTTGCATGTGTCCAGGTGGAACTGTAATTGCATCTTCTAGTGAAAACCATACGATTGTAACAAATGGAATGAGCAATTATTTAAGAAATGGTACAAATGCCAATTCTGCTTTACTTGTTAATGTAACGCCAAAAGATTTTGTAGACTCTTCTCCTTTGGCCGGTATTTATTTTCAAAAAGATTTAGAAGAAAAAGCATTTATTTTAGGTGGTTCTAATTATTATGCTCCTATCCAAAAAGTAGAAGACTTTTTACATAATCAAAAATCTTCTACTATTGGTTCTGTTACGCCTTCTTATTTGCCTGGCACAACTTTATCAAATTTAAATGAAATTCTACCTGAATTTGTATCTTCTACATTAAAAGAAGGTATTATCTATTTTGATAAGAAACTACACGGTTTTGCTAATCCTGATGGTATTTTAACTGGTGTTGAAACGCGAAGTTCTTCTCCAGTTAAAATTCCTAGAAACGACCATTTCATAGCAAATGTAGATGGAATTTATCCTTGTGGAGAAGGTGCTGGATATGCAGGTGGTATTATGTCTGCCGCAGTTGATGGTATTAAAATAAGTTTATCGATTTTAGGTGCTACCATTTATTAAAACCAATTTTTGTATTGATTGTTATAGGAAATAATTTGAAACTTTTTTATCTTAAAAAACAAATCTTTCATTTTCTGTGCATCGTTATTTTTTTATTTAGTTCCTGTAACAATCTCTGCTAAGGTTTCCACCAGATAATCCACATCTTCTTTTGTATTGTCATCCCCAAAAGTCAATCTTAAAGTTCCTTCTGCATATTCACTTGTCAACCCAATTGCCGTTAAAACATGTGATGGTAAGCTACTTCCTGAAGAACAGGCACTTCCAGCTGAAGCACATATACCATTTTCATCTAATTTCATTAATAATTCGCTACCATTAGCCCCCTTAAAAGATATATTACTATTTCCTGGTAAACGTTGCTCCATAGAACCATTTATTTTCATTTCTTTTACTTTGTGTTTCATTTCAGATAAAAAGTAATTTCTTAGCATTTCTAATTTTGCAATATGGGAATCTAAAGTATTTTTAGCTAACTTACAAGCCTCTCCTAATCCAACCATTCCTGCCACATTTTCTGTTCCTGCACGTTTATTTCTCTCTTGATGTCCACCATCAATTAAGTTTTTAAATTCTATATTTCTATTTACATATAAAGCGCCTATCCCCTTCGGTGCTCCTATTTTGTGACCAGATAAAGATAACAAATCAATGTTCATTCTTTTCACATCAATCTCTACATTCCCACAAGCTTGAACAGCATCTGTGTGAAAAATAATACCTTTTTCACGAGCAAGTTCTCCTATTTCTTTTATTGGCTGTATTGTTCCAATTTCATTATTTGCAAACATAATACTAATCAAGATTGTATTATCCGTTATAGAATTTTTTAATTCTTCTATATTTATAAAACCTTTTTCATTTACATTTAAATACGTAACCTTTATTCCATTTTCTTCTAATGTTTTACAAGTGTTTAATATAGCTGGATGTTCAATTTTGGATGTTATCATATGTTTTCCTTTATTTTTTTCCAACCCCATTATTCCCTTTAATGCTGTATTATCACTTTCTGTTCCGCCACCTGTAAAATAGATTTCATTTTTATCACAATTTATTAATTCTGCTACTTGCTTTCGTGCTTCTTCTACTGCTACTCTTGCTCTTCTTCCTAATGTATATAGTGAAGAAGGATTTCCATACTCTTCTATAAGATAAGGAAACATTTTGTCAAGGACTTCTTTTTTTATTTTTGTTGTTGCTGCATTATCAAAATATCTTATCTTCATTTCTTCCCCCTTACCTTTCTGGTTGAAAAAGAATTAAAATTTGATATATTCTTAATATAATACTTATTTCACAATCCTTTTTCCTTCCTAAACTTTCTCATATTATTGTATGCTATTCCTCTTCAATTATTTCTTTAATTTTATTTATCTGCTCCATTGTTGTACTATATCCATATTGATAACAGCTATCTAATTTTTCTATCTCTAATAAACCTGTCTTATCTGTACAAATGGTTATTACATAATCACTTTGTTTTAAATTTTCCTCTGCTATTTTACTTCCCATCAAATCAATTGTTCTCATCGCAATATCCAAATAATTGCTATTTTCCGTTATATCATCTGCTTTAAAATTAACTGCTAATACTTTATCAATTCCTTGTTTTTTCACCTCTATAACTGGTACATTATCCAATGCTCCTCCATCTAAAAACTGGTGTTCCTTGAATTTGCATGGGCAAAATACTGCTGGAAAACTACTTGTTGCTCGCAAAGCTTTTCCGATACTAATATCTCCTATATATTTTTTATATACATTCTTCTCATCAGGAATATAATTGGTAAAAATATATTCTTTTCCATTTTTTATATCTACAGTTGGTATTGCTATTGGCATTCTAGTAATTTGAAAAATTGTATCTATCCCTTTACCTTTTGCCAATTGATTAAATAATTTTTCAATCTCCTCTCCTTTTCTAAATCCCATATGCTCTTTTTTTACAAAACGATGCATTCTTGAAATAATTGAATTTGTATTCATGCCAAGAATTTCTTTTGCATGTTTTTTAAATAACTTAAAACTCTCTTCCGGGCTATATCCCAGGGCATATAATCCTGCAATTAAGGCTCCTGAACTAGTACCTCCAATAGCATCTATTTTTATATTATTTTCTTCTAATGCTTTTAACACGCCTGCATGGGCAATTCCTCTTATCCCTCCACCTGATAAAGCAATTCCTATTTTCACCTTTTCACCTTTTTCTTTTTAGATTTTTAATAGTATTTCCTTTTATTCTATTTTTAATCATTTAGATTGGTGTTATTATATTTTTTATTTTGCAAATGTTATTTGTGTACAATCGTTGGAAGAAAATCAACCTTTGTAATATAGAAAAAACTATAAAAGTTATATTTTACAGTTAGTTATTAATATAGAAAATAAAGTTATATTATCATATTTTATTCGTTAAATGGCTAACATTACAGAATAAACAAATTCTAGTATTCCCAAGTAGAAAATCGCTGGCACACCGCGACTTTTCTACTTGGGAATATAATAATTTGTAATATTCTTTCATTTGCACATTTAATCTCATAAAATATGATAATATAACTTTGAATTAATTTAAAAAATTTTTAACTGTAAAATATAACTTCTATAACTTTTTTATAAGTTTTCTATTTTGTAAAATAGAACTCTCCATATCCATATTCTACTTTATAATATTCCTTAATAAATTCTGGTTCTGTTTTTACATTAAATGTATATGTTGGCTCAACAACTATTTCTCCTTGTGGATTTACTACTCCCCATTTACCATCTAGTAGAATTCCTGCATAACCATAATCATTTAGATCTGTTGTTTTATCATATATATAGTCCAAAACAACGTTTCCAGATTTATCTACAAATCCCCATTTTCCATCTTGTGACTTAGCATAAATTTGATTATCTGGTAATGCCTCTGTATTTTGTATTTCATCTCCCTCTAAATTAAAATATTTTGTTTCTGTATCATTATATATTTTTATATAATTTTCTTCTGTATGAATGATTGCATTTGACATTTCACACAATTGTTGTAAATCTTTGTTATAAATTTGTGTTGAACTATTTTCTGATAATTTTGTTACAATGTAATTTGTTCCTTCTAATTTTTCTATTGAATCATATTTTATATCTATTACTTGTTCTTCTTTATCATTGATAACACCTACTTTTCCACCAGTTACAGATACAATAAAATAATTATCATATAAATAGTCAATATATGCATAATTAGCAGTTGTTAATTGGTTTCCATCCTTATCTATAATACTATATACAGAACCTTGTGCATTATCGATTTTTATCCTATAATCTTGATTTTCTGTTTCTAATATATAAATATTACTATCTACTTCTGCTCTTGTTCCATCTTCTTGATAGACTTGTATATTTCCCTCTACATCAGTAGCATATATATACATACCTGTACTATCAATTTGTGTAAACTCAATTGGTATAATAATATTTCCATCCATAGTTGCCACACCAAATTGTTTTGTTTTCTCTAATGTTAATGTTCCATTTCCATTATTATATGCAATTGACTGATATTCATTGTTGATAATCTGTTCTGTATTTTTGAACATACCATATTGACCATTTTGTGCTGTGATTAAATATATTGCATTGTCATCCTTTACATCAATAATTCTTGAAACCTCATTATACTGTGGTTCTAAAATCACATTTCCATTTACATCTATATAACCATACCTATATCCATTTTCTGTTGTATTTGATACAATATATCCAGCCTTTTTATATCCCTCTTCTTCTGTTGTATAATTATCTACTGTTATTTGATCATATTCTGCCTTTACTAAATAATTTCCTTTATTATTGATAACTCCATATTTTCCTTCTTGTTTTACCAATAATTCTCCCTCTTTATATGGCAATCCTTCTATAGATTCATAAATTGGTTTTGCGATAAGTTCTCCGTCTATATTGATTAGTCCCATTTTTCCATCTTGCTCAAAAGTAAATACATTTTTTTCGTACATTAAACTACTTGCTATATTTTTTAATCGAATCGGTTGTATATTGTTATACTCTGTATATACTTGTTCTTGATTTTGATTAAATACACTTGTAGTTTCCCCACTATAACATATGAAAATTGCTTTTTCTGGATTTGGTATGATGATATTTGTATATTCTGGGTTAATCACAATATCTCCCGTTTTATTTATAACACCATAGTTTCCATCTTGTCTTACAATAAAATACTCAAAATTTTCTATATTTACTTTTTCAATTTCATATTCTCTTCCCGTTTGTTTAATTTTTCCATATATAAACCATCCTGCAACTGCAATGATAATTAACAATACGATTACTAACATAATTATATATTTTTTCTTCATATAAATTCCCTACCTTATTCTTCATTTTCTGTTTCTTCTTCAGTTTCTATTTTATTATTTTTACACGCTTTTACTTTTAATATTCTTTTATCTTCATATTCTTCTATTTTATAAGTTACTTTATCTGTTTCAATTACTGGTTTTTCTTCATCTTCTGGAATTCTTCCCAGTTCTTCTTGTAAAAATCCTGAGATAGTATCATAATCTCCTTCTGGTATTCCTGCATCTAATAACTTATTGACATCATATATTGGCAAACTTCCTGCTAGCATATATGTGTTCTCGTCTATCTTTTCATATTCTTTCTCTTCTTTATCATATTCATCATAGATATCTCCCACAAGTTCTTCTAGTATATCTTCCATTGTAACCAATCCAGCCGTTCCACCATATTCATCTACAATAATGGCGATTTGCATTTTGTTTCTTTGTAATTCTTTAAAAACTTCATTAATTAATCGATTTTGCGAGATAAAATATGCTTCTTTTACAACATTTTTTACTTTAAAACTCTTTTTATTAATATTTTTTAAGACATCTTTTACATATAAAATACCTTTAATTTCATCAATGGTTTCATCATATACAGGAATTCGGCTATATCTGTATTCTACTTGTGACAATTCATCTAGCAATTCTTCATTACTAATATTGATATCTACTGCAAATATATCTTTTCTATGACGCATAATTTCAGAAACAGTAATATCATTAAATTCAAATACATTATTAATTAATTCTTTTTCCTCTTCTTTGATGGTTCCTTTTTCTTCACCTTGGTTAACCATCATTTTAATTTCTTCTTCTGTTACTGTCTCTTCTTCATTTTCTCCAACACCGAATATTTTAGAAATACCATTTGTTACAACTGTTAATAATTTTACAAATGGTGCTGTTACAATTGAAATTCCTCTAATAACACCAATTGTTCCAAAAGCAATTTTTTCATAATGCTTCATGGCTAATCGTTTTGGCACCAATTCTCCAAATACTAATGTGAAAAAAGATAAAATTATAGTAATTAGAATTATAGAAATACTTTTCCAAACGGTTATGCTAACTGCTGGAATCCAGCTATTTAGCATCGGTGCTAACATATCCGCAAAAGTTTCTGATGCAAAAGCACTTGATAAAAATCCCGCTAAAGTAATTCCTATTTGAATAGTTGCCAAAAACTTACTTGGTTCTTTTAACATTTTTTCAATTTGTTTTGCCTTTTTGTTTCCTTCTTTTGCCTGTTTTTCTATCTTGGCATCATTTAAGGAAATAAATGCAATTTCACTTGCTGCGAAATACGCATTTAATAAAATTAATATCACTAATACAATTAATTGTGAAAACATGAATGATACGCTCCCTTTTGTTTTATTATTTTCCTTTTATTTCTTCTCTATTCTATCAAAGTTTATTTTTTTATTCAATAGTTTTATAGCTTTATCTTTCAATTCACAAAAAAGGTTACAATTCACAGTTGATTTCTAAAACAATCTAGAACCAGCAATATATAAATATTTTATCTGTTTATAACATTTTAAAGCCCGCGTCATTGTTCGTGCGCCAAATTTTACGCAAGTCAAAATTTGTGTGCAATATGTTTTTATATATTAGAAAGTCAGCATGACTTTCCTAATATATAAATAAAGGAAACTTTGAAAGTCTCCTTTATATGCTACATACCAGTTACTGGTAAAATCCTCTTACTTGAAACTTCTTTATTATCTATTGTTGTTTCAACTTTAGGTTCCTCCTCTTTGTTATTATTTACCGTAACCGTCATTTCTTCATTCAATTCTAAATCCACTTCAATTAATTCTTCATATAATTCATAACCACTAGTAGTTCTTGTTTCTTTAATATAATATTTTCCTGGTACCAAGTTATCCATTTGTACCATACCATTACTATCTGTTTGCAAATTGGTATATAGTACATTTTTATTTTCATCTAGTAATTGAAATTCTACACCTTGTAATTTTTCTCCTGTTTCTTCATCTTGTTTAATAATTTTAAGTTTTGTTACATTTTTTGTATATCTATCCTGCACACTACCTGTTCCATCTTCATAAGTTGCTCCTGTTAGAGCGTAATCTTGTAAATCCGAACTAGTAGCCCTTCCATATAATACGGGTTTTGTTTCAATTTTTGTTTCGATATAAATTTTTATTGTTTTATCTTCTGTCATGCTTTTTATAGGAATACATATTTTAAATTTTTCATTTGGAGCAAATTCTGTTTTTTCGTTGTTGCTTTCATCTGTAATTTTCATACCTTCTATTGCCTCATGATTCTCATCTGTTACATTTACCTTATAATTACTAATATTGGTTTTACTATTTACTTGATAGGTTTTAGAAATATAATCAGGCATAGCAGTATCTTGCTCCCAGTTTTCTTGAAGTTTTTGAATATCTACTTGATTAGATATTTGAACCTCACTAGACTGATTTGCGTCATTTACAATTTTATATAAAGCATTTAATGTCCTTTGTCCAGCTTCTCCGATTGCTTCATAATCACTTAATTGATTTCCATGTATATAGGTATAAATTGCTTGTTTCGTTGCTGTAAAAGCTTCTTCTTTATTGGCAACACCTAATTCTTCTATGGTTTTATATGGATATCCATTTACAATAATTTTCCATAAGTTCACATCTTTTATGGCTTCTTCCACTGAAACCGTATATGCTGGATTGGTATTAGAGACACCACTTTTTGTTTTATCTAAGCAATATGCAGGGTATGTATTTCCCTCATTCGTATAAGCTGCATAATATGTAATGACAATACTTCCTCTATACTTTAATAATTGTCCACAATCTCCAACTGATTGAATATTAGCTGTATCTAAATTACTTGCCACTACTGCATTGGTAAAATTCAAAAAACTCATGCATGTTATTATAAAAATCATTAATGCGATTTTTATTCCTTTTTTTATTTTATACAAATTTTTTTCACATCCTTTATTTACTTTTTTACACTTACATCTGGTTGAAAAAGAATTATATTTTAACAAAACACATTTTTTATATGTACTAAAAGTTTTTGATTAGTTTAAAATAGTCAAAATGATAATTATTTTTCAACCCCTTGTATACATCTTCTGTATTCTGGTTCATTTTCCACACATGTGATTAATGTGATTGTGTTTTCTTCTGTTTCTTCCAAATTGCTCCAATCTGTATTTTCTATAATTTCATGTTTTGTTACAATATATGTTTTTTCTACATTTTTATATTTGTATTTTATTTCATCTCCTTCCTGTAATTCTTTAATACGGCTAAAATAGTTATTTTTATATCCTCTGTTATGTGCCGCTAAACATACATTTCCAAAATCTTTTGAACTTTCTTCAAAATGTCCAACAAAATCCTCCATAATTTGTTGGGTTGTTCCTTCCTGAATAGGTGCTTTTAACCCTATTTTATCTATTTGTATATACCATGCTCCGTCTTCTTCAGTTTTTTCTTCCATTGTTGTATTAGCATTTTCTATCATATTTTCTTCCAGATAATTTGAAGAAACTGGGTCTTTTTGTGTTATATCTTCTTGCACCGTAAAGTTTGCCGTGAATTGAACTTTATTGATAGGAATATCCACATGGTTGATACATAGATTTATGAACAAATATATAATCATAGAAATCATGAAAGAAATGATATTGATAAATTTTGTTGTATATACAAAAATAGGCATCTCTCCTTATGAAAAATATTTTGGATACTATTGATTTTGTTTTATTCATGTAAAATGTTTGAATCAATTTTTTTGAAAATAATTGTTTGAATCAATTTTAATGAATTTTTTGATTTGCAAATCTTGATATAAAAATAAATGTAACATGTTATATGTATATAATAATACATTTTTTTCCATTTGTAAAGAACTTTTCATCGCAAAATTCGACAAAAAGGTTACTATTCACAGTCCAAATTATCTTACTTAAATCGAAAACCAGTAATATATAAATATTTTATGAAATTAAATGTGCTAATGAAGAAATATTACAAATTCTTGCATTATCAAGTAGGAGAATCTCAGACTTGCTGTGAGAGGTGCCTGCTTTATAATGCTAGAATTTGTATATTTTGCAATGCCAGCCATTTAATGAATAAAATATTTATATATTACTGGTTTTCGGCTATTTTATAAATTGACTATGAATTGTATCTTTAAATCTTTAAGTCTAATTCAAAATAAAATTCAACCCCATCATCTTTATTGACAATGCCATATTCATTTTTATAATTTGTCATGATTGCTTTTACAAATGATAAGCCTATTCCTGTTCCACCATCTGCACGATTTCTAGATTCATCAATTTTATAAAAACGGTTCCAAATTCTAGTCATGTCCTCTTCTTTAATGTTAATACCTGTATTATATACTTTAATTCTGACTTTATTTTTTTCTACATTAACACTATTTTCTATAACAATACGTTTCTTTCCATTTCTTTCTTCCACATGTTTAATGGCATTTGTCAAATAATTTGTAATAACCTGTTCTATGTAAAAGTCATCTGCAATTACCGTAATTTCATCTGGAGATAGTAATTCTACCTCTACCTGCTTTTCATCTAACATAACTTTTGATTTTCTAATAACTTCTTTTTCTAATTCTACAATATTAAATTCCTTATCAGAAAATTCTCTTTTTCCATATTCTAACTTCATTAATTCTAATAATTGTTTTACCAATTTATCCATTTTATTGGTTTCATCTAAAATTACTTCTGCATAAAATTTCTTACTTTCATCATCTGTATTAACATTTTCTAACAATCCTTCGCTATACCCTTGTATTAAGGCAATTGGTGTTTTTAGTTCATGTGATACATCTGATATAAAGCTTTTTCTCATTTCATCAATTTTAGATTTTTCTTCTATATCTCTTTCTAGTTCAATGTTGGTATTTCTTAATTGCTTTATGGTACTTTCCAATTTATCTGACATTTGATTGATACTTTTTCCTAAGTTGTTAATTTCATCATCAGCGTCTGTTATTCGATATTTATGGCTAAAATCTAAATTTGCCATATTTTTTGCAATTGTATTTAATTCTAATATTGGTTCCGTAAATTTTCTACTAACAAAATTTACGATAACTGCTGATATTAGAATTGTAAATCCTGCTATTAAATATAAGAAATTATTAGATATTTTTACACTCTCTTGAATTGATGATACTGGTATTCTAATATATAACAGATAATCATTATCTAATTTTGCAGATAATAAAATATAGGATATTCCTGTTTTACTTTCTCTTAATCTTCTAATAATAAATTTATCATTTTCTTCTATTAATTCTCCTGCATTTATTGCATTGGTCATTGCATTCATTTCTCCAAAAGTTGATAAAAAATCCTTATTTGAAGTAAATATATTAATATTATCATCATCTTTGATTAAAATATCAAAATTGTTATTAATCGCTAGTTTTTCTAATTCCGAATTGATATCTATATCTGTTGGATTATTATAATAGTCATTGATAACTTCATATACTTCTTTTAGGTCCTTTGTTTTACTGTATAGATAGAATTGTCCAAATACAAAGTTATTGACTAAAATTAGAAAAGCAATAATTAATAATACAATTAATGATAACATTAAAAACAATTTAACCCTTACAGATTTTAATGCATCTCTTATTTTTTTTAATTTACTCATTTTACTTTACCTCGAATTTATATCCAACACCTCGCATTGTTTGAATATATTTTCCTTTTTTTCCTAATTTATGTCTAATTTTTTTAATGTGGCTATCAATGGTTCTGGAATCTCCATAATAGTCATAATTCCATACATTATTTAATATTTTGTCTCTTGATAAAGCAATATTTTCATTTTCTACTAAATATGTTAAAAGTTCATATTCTCTTAGACTTAATTCAATTGGTTTTCCATCTACTTTTACAGTTCTTCCTTCTTTATCAATCTCAATTCCACCATAATCTTTGATTTCTTTTTCATCTTGGTTTGTTCTTTTTAGTATCGCCTCTACACGTGCCACTAAAATTTTAGGACTAAATGGTTTTGAAATATATTCATCAACGCCTAATTCAAATCCAAATAACTCATCTTGTTCTTCTCCTCTTGCTGTTAGCATGATAATTGGTACTTTTGATTCCTGTCGAATTTGTCTTAAAACTGACCATCCATCTAATTTGGGCATCATGACATCTAATAAAATTAAACTAATTTTATTCTTATTTTCTTCAAAAACTTCTAGCCCTTTTTCTCCGTCTTCTGCTTCTAGTATACTATATCCTTTAGCCATTAAGAAATCTTTGATTAATTTTCTCATTCTTTGTTCATCATCTACAACTAAAATACAGTTATTTGGCATATTCTCTCACTCCTCATTTTTATTATATATTATACATAGGTTTTATGTCTATATTGTGAAAAAAATTTATTTATATTATTTTTTCTTACTGCTACAATTCACAGCCAATTTAGAACAATAGCGGGCTTTTTTAAACATTTTATCTGTTTATAACATTTTAAAGCCCGCGTCATTGTTCGTGCGCCAAATTTTACGCAAGTCAAAATTTGTGTGCAATCATTAGAGCGAAGCGACTTTTATGCAATAGGAAAGTATCACTTTCCTATTGTATAAAACTACCTAAAACCAGTAATATATAAATATTTTATGAGATTAAATGGCTGGCATTACGAAATATACAAATTCTAACATCATAAAGCAGGCATCTCTCACAACAAGTCTGAGATTCTCCTACTTGATAATGCAAGATTTTGTAATATTTCTTCATTAGCACATTTAATCTCATAAAATATTTATATATTACTGGTTTAAGTTTGAGTAAAATAATTTTAACTGTAAATTGTAACTTCCTAATTTTTTACATATACTGTTTTGGTATCATAAGCCAATTCAATATTTTCTTCTTTTAAAATTTTCATAATCTTTATATTAATATCTTCAACTTCTTTCAAATAACTAGCATAGTCAACTGAATTTGTATATGTATAGATTAGTATATTGATTCCATTTTCTGTTATTTGGTCAAATCTAACAATAATTGAATCATCATAAACACTTTCTCTTTCTTGTAGCATTTTTTCAATTCTCGATTTTAATAATTCCAATTTTTCTAATGGTGTATTTAATTCTACACATAAATTTGTTTTATATCTTCTTTTTTCCATTTTGCTCCAATTAGTAACAGAAGCGTCTGCAATAATGGCATTTGGAATATTCACTAATGCATTCTCAAAAGTTCTAATTCTGGTAGTCCTAAAAGTAATATCTTCTATTGTTCCTTCATAGGCATCCATTTGAATCCAATCGCCAACCACAAATGGTTTATCAATAAAGATAACTAACCCTCCAAATAAGTTTTTGGCTGTATCTTGGGCTGCAAGGGTTACAATAACGCCACCTAATCCTAAACCTGCAATTAGTCCTGTCAAATTAATTTCTAATATTGCTAGCACTAGAAAGATAGCAATTACATAAATTAATACTCTTGTTATTTTTAATACAAATTCAAATACGGTATCATCCATTTTAGAACTTAAACTTTTCTTTAATTTTTTTCCTAAAATGGTTTTCGAAGTGAAACTATTTGCCAATCCTACTGCTATTTCGATTACACTAATAATTTTAAAAGCTTTTGTGACAATATCCATAACTTGGTTATTAATTTGTAATGGTGTTTTTAAGAATACAATGGCTAAATAAATTCCTAAAATAATGAAAAATGCTTTTAATGGTTTAAAGAAAGCACTTTCTTTAATTTCTTTTGCTGTCTTACTTTTTATTTTAAAAATTCTAATTATCATATAAGAAAAAGTACCACTCAATATTCTAAAAAATACAATAATTCCAATAGCAATTATGATATCTATAACTTGTATAGATGTTACTCTTCCCCAAAATTCAGCTAATTGCTCCATATTTTCCTCCAATGTTCATTCTATTTCAATTTCAAATTCAAACTAAATTGGAAAAGAATTAAATTTTCCAACTTTTCCTTCAATTCATTTATATAACTTAGTTTGGAAAAAGAATTGTTATTTGGCTAGGCAACCAAATTTTAAATTAAATTTCAAACTAAATTGGAAAAGAATTAAATTTTGGCAAGGAAAATTTTATTTAAAAGGCAAGGGCGCATACTTTTGTATGTAACCGCGTTTTAAATGAAATTTGACGTAGCCAAAATTGTAATTATTTTTCAATTTATCCCATGTAATCTCTCAACTTCTTACTCCTACTAGGATGTCTCAATTTCCTTAATGCCTTTGCTTCAATTTGTCTAATTCTTTCTCTTGTTACCTGAAATTCTCTTCCAACCTCTTCTAATGTTCTTGATTTTCCATCTTCCAATCCAAATCTTAATTTTAATACTTTTGCTTCTCTTGGTGTTAATGTATTCATAACTTCTTCCAATTGTTCTCTAAGCATTGTATATGCTGCTGAGTCTTGTGGTGCTGGAGAATCATCATCTTGTATGAAATCACCCAAATGACTGTCATCTTCTTCTCCTATTGGTGTTTCAAGAGATACAGGATCTTGTGCTATTTTTTGTATTTCAATAACTTTTTCAACTGGTATTTCCATTTCGGCTGCAATTTCTTCTGGGGTTGGTTCTCTACCTAATTGTTGCAACAAATGTCTAGAAGTTCTAATTAATTTATTGATTGTTTCTACCATGTGTACAGGAATTCTAATAGTTCTTGCTTGGTCTGCAATCGCTCTTGTAATAGCTTGTCTAATCCACCATGTTGCATAAGTACTAAATTTAAATCCTTTTGTATAATCAAATTTTTCAACAGCTTTTATTAGTCCCATATTTCCTTCTTGGATTAAATCTAAAAATAGCATACCTCTTCCAACATATTTTTTGGCAATACTAACCACTAATCTTAAGTTAGATTCTGCTAATTTTTGTTTCGCTTCTTCATCTCCTTTTAGTACCTTTTTAGCCAAATCCAATTCCTCATCAAACGTAAGTAGGGGAATTCTTCCAATTTCTCTTAAATACATTCTTACAGGGTCATCAACATTAATACCTTCGTAACTTGTATCCGTAATTTCATCTAATTTTAAATCCTCTACTTCCTTCAAATCTTCGATGTCCGGTTCTTCATCCATATCATCTTGTAGTAAATCAACACCTAATTCCTCAAAAGCATCAAAAACTTTATCAATTTGATCTGGATTGACGTCATCTAATTCAGATGCTAAATCTCCATATGTGATTTTTCCTTTTTCTTTTGCCTTCTTTAAAATATTATTCACTTTTTCTTCTTTCAATTTCTTTGTTTCTTCTGTCTCTTCAACATTATTTTCTTTCTTTGTTTTTTCTGTTTTTTCCGCCTTATCATGTGCTTTTTTTCTTACTCTTTCAATTTTTTCTTTTTTTTCTTCTTGCACTAATTCTTTTTGTTTGTTCTCTTCTTTTTTTGCCATTTTTTTCACATTCCTTTCTTAAATGTGTAAACTCAGTTGGAAAATAATCAAATTTTGGCAAGGAAAATTTTATTTAAAAGGCAAGGGCGCATACTATTTGTATGTAACCGCGTTTTAAATGAAATTTGACATAGCCAAAATTGTAATTATTTTTCAACTCATTCACCCCTATCTAATCTTAGCTAAACGAATAATAATATCACTTAACTCTTTCTCCAATTCTTTTTTCTGGTTTTCTTCAGTTGGACTCTCTAACAATTCTAAAATTTCAAATTTTCTTTGATTTAATCTTTCTTTTTCATAGCTTTGAATAATATCATCAATTGCTTTTTCTACATCATCAATTCCATAATCTTCTGCCATTAGCATAGTTATGTAATTTTGTTCTTCTTCCGTCAATTTATCAATTATACTATTTATATTACTATTTCCACTTTCAAATTCTTCATACAATTTTGTCGCAATTTGCTTTGCTATACTATATTTAAAATCTTCTATAGAAATATTTTGCTTGATAATCTGATAAATATTCATATCTCCTAAAAGTAATATTGCTAAAACTGTATTTTCTCTTCTCTTTGTAGCTTCTGAAACGCTTTCAGTTTCTTTTTTTTCTACATGTCTTACAATTGGTTTGGATTTATTTAAAATTTTTTCATCTTTATTTTCTTTATATGTAAGTTTATTAACCTCTGCATAGATAGCTTCTTTTGAGACGTCATATTCTTTTGCGATTTTTTCAATATATACTTCTCTTTCCATGCTGTTATCAATTTTTGAAATTAATTTTGCAATTTCATTCAAAAATTTTATTTTATCGTTGGTACTTTCTAAATCGAGAGATTGTCTTAAGATTTTAACTTTAAATTCTATGACCGAAATTGCTTTATCGACTACATTTTGGAATCTTGCATTTCCATATTTAATAATATATTCATCAGGGTCTTTTGCACCTTCCATTTGCAAAACTCTAATATCACATCCCATATTTTGCAATATCTCCATTGCTCTTACTTTTGCCGTTTGTCCTGCTTCATCAGAATCATAACTTAAAATAATTTGCTCTGTATGGTTTCTTAACAAATATCCTTGTTGCTGTGTTAAAGCTGTTCCCAAAGAAGCAACTACATTATGAATGTCTCTTTGATGAAGAGATACCACATCCATATATCCTTCAACAATTAGTAGCCTTTTTTTTATATCATATTTTTTTGCAACATTGAGACCATATAGATGTCTTCCCTTGCTATATACAACATTTTCAGGTGAGTTAATATATTTGGGTTTAGAATCATCTAACACTCTTCCACCAAAAGCAATGACTCTTCCTCTAACATCACATATTGGAAACATCAATCTATTACGATATCTGTCAATAAATTGTCCTCTGTCATTTTTGTTTACCAAGCCAGACTCTAAAATTTCCCTATCTTCAAAACCTTGTTTTTTTAACGCTCTATATAATTCATCAAATTTTCCTGAAAATCCAATTTGAAAAGATTTTAGTGTTTCATTTGATAACTTCCTCTTTTTTACATATTCTTGAGCAATTTTAGACTCTGGTTTATATAAGTTTTCATGATAATAGTTTGCCGTAAATTCATTAACTTTATACACTTTTGCTTTCAAAGCTTCTTTTGCGGAATCTGCTGTATTTTCTAAAGTAGGCAATTGTATATTGGCTCTTTCTGCTAATTGCTGGACAGCCTCTACAAAGTTAATGCCCTCAATTTTGGTCAAAAATGTAAAAACATTTCCTCCCACGCCACATCCAAAGCAATGAAATATCTGTTTTTCTGGAGATACGGAAAAGGATGGCGATTTTTCGTTGTGAAAAGGGCATAATCCAAAGTAATTTCTGCCACTTCTTTTTAGTCTAACATATTGGGATATAACGTCTACAATATCATTTGTTTGTCTAACTTCTTCAATGATTTCATCACTATATCTTGCCATTAAAACTCATCCCTTTCTCCCTTCCTAAAATATTTCAATTTACTATACATAATTATATTATTCGACGTATTTTACATAAATCCTTCTCTTTATTTCAAAAAAATTTGAGATGGACAATTGGGGACAGGTAGGGTTTTGTATCATTTTTGTCGAATTTTGTCATTTTAAATAGCTTATTAAATGACAAAATTCGACAAAAATGATACAAAACCCTACCTGTCCCCAATTGTCCAATTTATCTTAATTATTCATCAGCATAATTTTATTATCTAAGTTATTCACAATTTTTGCATAATTTACTAATTCTTTTGATTTTTTCTTGCTAATTTCTTTATCTGATTTATACTTCATTTTATGTTCCAAACTAGCCCAGAAATCCATAGCCAATGTTCGTATTTGAATTTCTACTTTTACATATATGGTCTGTTTTGATAAAGTCACTGGTACTTCTACAATCATATGATAACTAGAGTAACCGCTTTCTTTTGGATGATTTACATAGTCTTTTTCTGTTTCAATTGTAATTCCTGGTATCTTTTCAATTAGATTTCTTATTTCAAAGATATCATCTTTTAACTGGCAAATAACACGAATACCTGCTATATCATTAATATTTTCTATCATTTCTTTGTATGTAAGTTCACAACCTTTTTTCTTCATTTTGTTTAATATGCTTTCTGGTTGTTTAATTCTTGTATTGACATGGTCTATTAAATCATAGTTATAAAATACTTTATATTCTTTTTGTAAAATGTTAATTTTTGTCTCTAATTCTTGTATTGCCATTTCATAAATTGTCATAATTTTATTAAAACCATTTGTCTTTTCTTCTATTTTTTCATCATAGCTTAAAAAATTTTTCATCTCCACAATTCCGAGTTCTTTCCCTTTATTTTTTTTCATACTTAATACCATTCCTTTCTTGAGGCATAAATCCAATTGAATACATTTAAATTTTTCAATCTTCATCACAATCCCCATGGGATATTTATGTATGTTCCTATTTAGTATATGCATATCTTACCGATATATTGTTTCCAAAAAATATTAAAATTGTGTTTTTTTGATGAATTCATTTTTCTGTGCAATTTTTGTTTTTTGCATTATAGAAAATGCAATTCCTATAAGTAATTATCCCCCGGCTTAGCCGGGGGCTTTTTACTCATAACGCCTAAAAGGCTACGTTACAAGCAGAGCCTC
>CALXJS010000027.1 GCA_944388685.1 uncultured Clostridia bacterium
CATACCAAAATTGTTCAAAAAATATTTGACAGATTTATGGAACAAGGAGACATCTATAAAGGAGAATATGAAGGTTGGTATTGCGTACCATGTGAGACCTATTTTACAGAAACCCAATTAGTAGATGGAAAATGCCCAGACTGTGGTAGAGAAGTAAAATTAATGAAAGAAGAAGCATACTTCTTTAACATGAAAAAATATGTTGATAAGCTAGTGAAATATTATGATGAACATCCTGATTTTATTAAGCCAGCATTTCGAAAAAATGAAATGATAAATAACTTTATTAAACCAGGATTGGAGGATTTATGTGTTACTAGAACCAGTTTTGATTGGGGAATTAAAGTATTAAAAGACCCAAAACATGTGATTTATGTATGGGTGGATGCCTTAACCAACTATTTAACAGCATTAGGATACATGTCTGATGATGATACATTATTCAAAAAATATTGGCCAGCAGATTTACAAATTGTAGGAAAAGATATTGCTAGATTCCATTTAATTTATTGGCCAATATTCTTAATGGCATTAGACTTACCATTACCAAAAACTATTTTAGTACACAACTGGATTATGATGAAAGATGGAAAAATGTCTAAATCAAAAGGAAATGTCATTTATCCAGAAACTTTAATTGATAGATATGGATTAGACCCAACTAGATATTTCCTACTTAGAGAAATGCCAGTAGGTCAAGATGGAATCTTTTCACCAGAAGCATTTGTAGAAAGATATAACTTTGATTTATGTAATGATTTAAGTAATTTATTAAATAGAACTGTATCAATGGTAAATAAATATTTTGAAGGAAAAGTTCCAGAATATAATGGAACTCCAAATGCAGTAGATAAAGAATTAGAAGACTATGCAACAGAAAAAATTAAAAAGTTTGAAGAAAAACTAAATGAATATGAAATTGCAAATGCATTACAAGAAATATGGGATTTGATTGCAAGAACTAACAAATATATAGACGAAACCATGCCTTGGGCTTTAGCAAAAGAAGAAAAAACAGAAGAATTAAAATCTGCAATGTACCATCTAATTGAAAATTTAAGAAAAATTGCAATTTTAATCAAACCATTCATGACAGACACAGCCAATAATATGTTAAAGCAAATTGGTATAACAGATGTAGATAAAATTAGATGGGATGACATATATGCTTATGACACGTTAAAAGATATCAAAGTAATTGAAAAAGGAGAACCTATTTTCATGAGATTAAAAGTAGAAGAAGAAGTAGAATATTTAAAAAATGTTATGAAAAAATGAAATAGCCAAAATAGAATATAATAGGAAATAAAATATGAAGGAAGAAAATAATATGTTTTTAGTACCTGCAAAATTTAAATTTACTACAAAAGAAAAAACAATTATGATGGCAATAATTATATTAATGATTGTAGGTATCGTTATTACATGGAAGAATTATGTGGAAGTTGTTAGAACAAAAGCACAGTATGAATTAGCCCAAAAGCAACTTCAAGAAACAATCATAAAGGAGCAGGAGGAAGCCGAGAGAAAAAGAAGAGAAAAATTACCAAATCTAACAGATGTAGGAAGAGAAAATATTAAGCATATTTATAGTGCTGATTCTAAAAGAGCCTTTCTTACATTTGATGATGGACCTTCAAGTAATACAAATCAAATATTAGATATATTAAATGAAAAAGGAATTAAAGCTACTTTTTTTGTATTAGGGTCAAATGTAGTGAATCATCCTGATATTGTAAAAAGAATGTATGAAGAAGGACATTTTATTGCTAATCATGGATATTCACATGTATACTCTACAATTTATCAATCACCAGAAGCAGTTTTAAATGAATATAATCAATGTAATCAAGCAGTAAGAGATGCTATTGGCGAACAAGAATATAATTCTCATCTATTTCGATTCCCAGGAGGACTAGCAGGAGGAAAATATGCTGATATAAAAAATCAAGCAGATACATTGTTATTACAAAATAATATTGTGCATGTGGATTGGAATGCATTAAATGGAGATTCTGAGACGACAAGCCCAACCGTGGAATATGAAATGCAAAGAATTGCAGAGACAACAGCCAATAAACAAAGTGTGGTAATATTAATGCATGACGCAAAAGCAAAAACAGTGACAGTAGAAGCATTAAGAGGGATTATAGATTATCTTGCAGGACAAGGATATGAATTTAAAAATTTTTATGAAATCATTAAATAGGTATATACAATAAAAGCAAAATGGATATAAATATTATTTTATAAAATATCAATTAAGCATAAGTAAAAGGAAGGAGACATTGTTTTGCCAAAGAAAACCGGAGAAAAGATAGATGAAATTAAAGAAAAATTGGACTATTTGGGATTGAATTTAGAAGAAGCAAAGAATCAATTTGAAAATTATGAACCATTAAAATTTAGAATACCCAAATTTTATGATGAAAAACAATATAGACAATATCGTTATATACCAATTAAAGATATACAAATATTGTTAACACCAGCCAATAGACTAGATGATATACAAGAAAAATATAAAAAAGCGAGTCCTTTATCTGAATATTTAGATGTAGAAAATGAAAAAAATTATTTAAAGCATACTACATTTTTAAGAATGTTAAGAGATTTAAGAATAGAAGATGTAGAAAAAGTACAAGAAGAACAAACCCAATTATCTAAAAAAATACCATTTAGAGTAAAATATGAGGGCAATTATTTGTGGCAAATATATTATGCAGAAGACACAGATCAGTATTTTATGTTAGTCCCAACAGAGGATACGGATTATTCTACTTTTTTCTATCTGCTAAAAAAGCAATTAGAGAAAAAGAAAACAGGAAAAATATTTGTACCGATTAGAAATCTTTCATATAGTAATACGTATTTTAAAAAATCAGAATTTGAGGATATTGAAAATTACCTATGGTTATTTACAAAGGATTGGCCACTAATTTATGAGGTATATGACAAAAGTGAAAAATTATCGATACATATTGTAGGGGAAACAGAAGTATATGGTAGTATACGAAGTCCATATAAAATAAAATTAAGTAGTTTGATTGAAGCAAATCAATTTTATAAATTATTAAAGGCTATGTTTATCTTGCAAACAGAATTGCCACACTATTTTGAATTTAAGACAAATATAACAAAGGGTGGCGAAATTGAGTTTTATAACAACGATTATAAAATAGAATATGAAAATATTGGAGAATGGGTAAATGAAGAATATGAAATAGGAATCGAAAAACAAGAATTAATTGAAGAACTGTTAGAAGAAAATAAAAAGAAATTAGAAGATTTAAAGATAATTGCAGCTTCTCAAGAAATTGAGTATTTAGCCAAAGAAAAACAGATATCTACATTTTTGGAATGCAAAAAAACCTTTTTTGGTAAATTCAAATATTATTTTAAGTATAGTAAGAAAAATAAAAAGAATAGCTTAAAAGAATCTGATTCTCAAGAAGAGGAAGGACCAGATAAAGAGAAGAAAAAAGATAGACAAGAAAAGCCAAAAAGAAAGCAAGAAATAAACAAAAAAGATAAATATACTATAGAAGAATTAATACAATTGTACAAAGAATATGAATTAAATGAAACGGAATTAAAAAATATCCTAATGGATGTTAATGCTTTGAAATTAAAAAATAAAAATATGCAAAAGAAAATAGAAAATGCAGCTAATTTTATACAGGAAATTGATAATCACAAAAGAAGTATATTTGAATTTTGGAAATATAGTAATAAAGATGAAGTAGCTTCTTTGGCAGAAGGAGAAGAAGAAAAAGTTAATATCATAAAAAAAATCACAAAAGTTTTTGATTATCGAGAAGATTTAGAAGATTTTGGAAATACTATGGATCAAGTAGAAAGGAAAGCATTGACTAAAAGTGAAACAGATAGTATTTATTTAACAACAACAAGTATTTTACCACTTTTGAATAAAGTAAAAAATAATGAAGTTTTACCAAAAGAAATTGAAAATAATTTAAAAGAACTAAAAAAGGAAGCACAAGAGGAAAACGTACTAAATGATATAGAAGAATTTGATATATTTGGCGGTATGTCACAAGATGCCACAAAAGTTTCTAAAATAGCTAATAAAAATCACAGAGAAATTGCAAAAGATAAATTTAATATATTAGAAATTAATAAAAATACGAAACAAATCGGATATAAATTATCTTTGGAAACAGTTGTAGATAATATCAAAAAAGCACTAGATAAAGTGGTTATAATAGATGATTTACCGGTATATAAAATATTGAATGATGAAAAACTAGAACCCCAAAATATAAATATTTTCAATATCAATCCTGAAAATGAAATTCATGAAAACATCAAGAATAATAGCAATAAATTTAATTTATATAAAATTAATGTAAAAAGAGGAATGAATGGGATTAGTTACACAAATATCATATTTTATGATAATCAAAATAAGACTTTACCAATTGGACAAGATGTATCAACTAAAATATTAATAGACTTATCAAAAGTAGACTTAAAACTAACCAACAAAACATCTTTTAAAATGACAGAAATTGAAAATGAAAAAAATGATTTCTCAAAAATTAATGTAAAAACTTTTCATGTTTTTGAATATGATGTCATTTTGAAAGAAGAAGATAAAATAACAGAAGAGACTGTGAATGAAAAACAACAAGAGAATTCTGATGAAGATGTTGAGTAATAAATGTGTAAAAGGTTTTTTAATTGGCAAAAAAGTTGCTTCGTTTTAATGATTATATAGTTTTAATCATATAAAATTGGTACCGAACAATGACGCGGGTTTTGAAATGTTATGAACAGAGATAAAACGTTCAAAAAAGCCCGCGTCATTCTTCGATAGAATTGTAACAATAAATAAAATATTCCTAGAATTTTAACAAAACTTTTTCAAAAAACATACTATACAGTAAAACAAGGAGGAAGTTATGTTTAAAAAATTCTTATCAGGAATAATCATATTTATCTTTGTATTTTGCATGCAAATCAATCATACATATGCATTAACACCAGCATCTAACTTAAGTTATGAAGGGATTGATGTTAGTAATTGGCAAGGTTATATTAATTATGCAGAAGTTAGAGATGCTGGTATACAAATTGTGTATATAAAAGCAAGTCAAGGGACCAATATAAAAGATGCTTATTTTGATATCAATTATGAAAATGCAAAAGCAAATGGACTGCGTGTGGGATTTTACCATTATTTAACAGCAACAAATACAGAAGAGGCAGTAGAACAAGCCAATTTTTTTGTATCAGTAATATCTGGAAAAACACCAGACTGTAAATTGGTATTGGATTACGAAACTTTTGGAGGCGTTGGTAGAGAAGAAATAAATGCAATAGCAAGAACTTTTATGGAACGTGTAGAAGAATTAACAAATAAAGAAATCATACTATATAGTGATTTGTCTAATGCTAGAAACACATTTGATACAAACTTGGCTGAAAATTATGAACTATGGATTGCCTATTATGATAACAGAAATAATTTAGTCAATATCGAAACCAGTTGGAATACATATATAGGAATACAGTATACAGATAGAGGCAGAGTAAACGGCATTAGTGGTAATGTAGATAGAGACTTATATACAGAAGAAATTTTTTTAGACGAAACTTCTGAAATTGCTAATAACAGCGGAAATACAACTCAAGTCAATACAGAAAGCATAGAATATACTGTGCAAAGTGGAGATACATTAAGTGCCATTGCAAGAAGGTATGGTACAACTGTACAAGAATTAGTAGATATCAACAATATACAAAATCCAGATTTAATTTATCCAGGCGAGAAACTAAGAATCCTTACCAATTCGACAATACCAGGTAATGAAGAAAGAGGAACAGGAGATATTATTTATACAGTTCAAAGAGGAAATACCTTATCACAAATAGCGAGAGAATACAATGTAAGTGTAGAACATATTGTGGAACTAAATGATATAGAGAATCCGAATTTAATTTATCCAGGACAAAAATTAAGAATCACAGAAAGTGATGTAACGGAATTATCTCCAGTAGATAATACGATTCAAGTATATTATGTCGTAAAACAAGGCGATACATTAAATGGAATTGCTAGAAGATTTGGAATTACTTTAAATGAAATATTACAATATAACGATATAGCAAATCCAAATTTAATCTATCCAGGACAGACAATTAAAATTGTGTAACAGAGTGTAAAAAACTTTTGAAAAAATTATTAAATTATTCTAGACTTTTTCTAAGATATGTGCTAATATATATTAGTATTTATCTTATGCCGATGTGGCGGAATTGGTAGACGCACTGGACTCAAAATCCAGCGGGAAACCATGTGGGTTCGAGTCCCACCATCGGTACCATGTAAATTGTACTGTTTCTAAATAGTTACGATTTTTTTATTTGAAAAAAGAGCATTGGAATTAAGGTGAAAAAATTACCTAATCCAATGCTCTTTTTGGCAGTATAAATTTACTCTGCTTTTTATACAAAAAAATAGTATGTGCAGTTGTAGTACACATACTTGATACAAATGACATTGTATCATTTTTTTATTTCTATAAATAAAATTATTAAATAGAAATAAAAGAAACAACAAACAAAAGTTTGAAAAAATAAATTTCGTTTATATTGTAAAAAACAAAACTTATTGATATAATTTATAAAAATACAAAGGAGGAACTTATATGGAAGAGAAAAAAGAATTAAAAATCAAATTAAAAACGGCTGTTATAGCTATTATAATAGTAGCTATCATTTTAGTCGTAATATTTGCTTTAGTAATTAATAAAAATAAACAAGAAGAAGCAGGAGGAAATACAACAATAAGTGAAATAGATTCAAATGAACAAATACTAGAATCTGATTTTTCACTAAAATTTTTAAAATTAGAAAATAAAAAACAAAACATGGTATATAGTCCATTGTCAATAAAATATGCATTAAATATGTTAAATGAAGGAGCAGTAGGAAATACAAAAACACAAATTGAAAACGTAATAGGTGATCTAAATTTAATAAAATACAATACAATAGATGAAGTATTGTCTTTAGCAAATAGTGTGTATATTAGAGATACATTTGCTGAATATGTAAAAGAAAATTATAGAAGAACTATAACTGAAAAATATAATGCGGAAGTCAATTATGATTCTTTTAGTAATGCAACAAATATAAACAAATGGATTGAAGATAAAACTTTAGGAATTATAAAAAATATGCTAGATGATGAAACTGTACAAGATCCAACCAACAACATGATTCTTATAAATGCATTAGCAATTGATATGGGATGGGAAAATCCTTTTGATACAAGTGATACTTATGGAGAAGACTTTTATTTAGAAGATGGAAATGCAATGACAGCAACCATGATGAACAAGGAAACAATGGGTGATGATGTATCATATTATAAAGATAATGATATTACTGCTTTAACAATGAATTTACAAGAATATGATAATATGCAATTTGAATTTGTTGCCATCATGCCAGAAGAAAACTTATCAGATTATATAGAAACATTAACTATAGAAGATGTAAATGCTATTTTAGAAAATACAACCTTGGCGTCAGATACACCATATGGTGTAGATATTTCTATACCAAAATTTTCATTTGATTATAATTTACAATTAAAACAAGATTTAATGGATTTAGGAATGACAGATGCTTTTGACGAAAATTTAGCAGATTTTTCAAACATGACAAGTGAAAGACTTTATGTAGGGGATGCTTTGCATAAAGCAGATATTGATTTTTCAGAAGAAGGAATAAGAGCAGCAGCTGTTACGGTATTGACTATGAGAACAACTGTGATGCTTCCAGATGATGATCAACCAGAAGAAATCAAAATTGATAAGCCATTTTTATATTTTATTAGAGATAAACAAACAAATGAAATTTGGTTCGTAGGAACGGTTTATGAGCCAAATTCTTGGGATGAGGACATAGAAGAATATAGATAAAGTAATGAAAAAAATACAATTAAAACAAACATTCTGTCGGCACCGACTAAATTGCTCAAATTAAAAGTATAAAAGCTTAATTGAAATTATGAATAAAAATCTATACTGTAAAAAGCAAAACGTATTGATATAATCTATAAAAATGAAAATAAAAGGAGAAGGTCAAATGAGTAATGAAGAACTAGAAAAAGAAATTATAAAAATTAAAGAAAGAAACAAAAGAGTAGAATTAGATAAAAAATGGGAAACAAGTTGGACAAGAAAAATTTGCATTTGTATATTAACATATATAGTAGTAATCATTTATTCAAATATGATAAATAAATTTACAAATGTGGCATTAAGTTCATTAGTTCCTGTTATAGGTTTTGCATTATCTACATTATCTTTAAAATTAATAAGAAACGTTTGGGAGAAAAAATTTGGTAAAGGATGAATAATGAGAATGGAGGAATTAAATGTTTGAAGTAAAAAATTTTGATGATTGGATGGAGGACATTGAATCTGGAAAATTTGGTAGTGGAGCAAGTGAAAAAGTATGGCTTATTAATCCTAAAACAAATGAAAAGGGACTTTTTAAATTTCCAAAAGTGAAAGATAAAGAAAAAGGAATAATAACAGGAGAATATTGGGCAGAAAAACTTGCTACTGAAATTGGAAAAATGATAGATGTTGAATGTGCTAAAGTTGATATTGGTACATACAACCGGAAGAATAGGTTCAATGAGTTATAATATACTTAATAGTAAGTATGATACTTTATTTGAAGGTATTTATTTTATTCAAAAACATTATCCATATTATAATAAAAATAAATTAGTGGATACTTATAGTAATATAAAATATTCTATACAAATGATAGAAGAAAGTTTATTAGAAGATTATTATTTTGATATAGGGAAAATGTATAAAATGATTATTTTTGATATTTTTATCGGAAATAGTGATAGACATCATAGTAACTGGGCTATTAAATATAAAAGAGAAAAAAATAAAAATATGACATATGTAACATTAGATTTATGTCCTTTATATGATAATGGTTCATCATTATGTGCATATGAAGATAATAATGATTTAAATATATTTTTTAAAGATAAAATGAAATTTGAGGCGTTAGTAAATACAAAATCAAAATCTGCAATAGGATGGAAAAATGAAAGACCAATTAGACACTTCGAATTATTAAAAAAAATAAGAGATAATAACTATGATTTAACAATAACATATATAGAAAAAATTAAGAATAATATTAATGAAAAGAGTTTAGACAAAATCTTAAAAGAATTCGATAATAATATAATAAATAAAGATATGAAAAGATTATTAAAAATGTATCTTTTAGAACGAAGGAAAAGAATGTTACAAATATATAATTTGAAAGATGAGGAGTAGAAAAATGGAAAAAGATTTGGTATATTTAGTTTGGAAAGATGTGAATACTGGAGAAAAATATAAAGTGGCAATGTTATATAAAGAAAATAAAAAATATTATTTTAGATATATTCTAGAAAATGTAAAACAAGCACAAGAAAAAGGATTTGAACTATTAATTGCATTTCCTCAAATTAATGCAACTTATGAGAATCCACAGTTATTTGCTGTATTTAGTAGTAGATTGCCAGAACCAACGAGACCAGAAATTAAAGAAATTTTAGAAACTTATGGAATGACTGAATATGATGCGTTTGAATTATTAAAAAGAAGTGGAGCAAAATTACCAACAGATAATTATGAATTTGTAAAAGAATAAGGAGGAACATTATGGGATCATTTGTAGAAATTAATGACACTTTACAAATAACAAAGGAACAAGGATTTCCAAAAGAATTAGATTGGAGACAACATTTAAAAGCACCATATACAGCTGAACAATTTTAAAGATAGGATATTTGAATTTAAAAAAGGCCTAGCATAAGAAATTATCAAATGCCACCAGTAAGAAATTTTTTAGTGGAAAACATCAATGGAAAATGGTTATATTGGGGATTGATACATATGTTAGAAGTCAAACAGGACTATATCCATAAAACGACTTCAGAAAAATTTAAGATAATCTACATTAACAAACCAGAAGAAATGGAAATGGCGCATAATCTTGTATCTCAGATAAAGATAAAACAATTGTAATCAATACAAAAGATTATCAAATATTTGATAAATCCATCTATTCATCTGTTACAAAAGAACTCATAGAATATGTAGATAATAACCAAATAACAAAAATCTATTTGTGTGGAATCAATACAGATTGTTGGGTATTAAAAACAGCATTAGATTTATTTGAATTAGGGTATAATTTTTATTGTAAGATAAAAGAATACATGATAAGATATAAGCAAATAATAAAAGGGGATTATAATATTTTTATAGAGCATAACTGCTCGAGATAGGAGGAATTTTTATGAAAAAAGATTTAGGCGTAAAACCTTATGTATTTCCAATGCCGGTATTAATGATTGCAACATATGGCGAAAATGAAAAGGTAGATGTTATGAACATGGCCTGGGGAGGTATTTGTGACAATAATATGGTTGCTTTAAATATTACAGAAAGCCACAAAACAGCTAAAAATATAAAAGAAAGAAAAGCCTTTACATTAAGTATAGCAGATATAGACCATTTAGAAGAATCAGACTTTTTTGGAACAGCATCTGGAAATACGATGGAAGATAAATTTGAGAGAACAGGAATGCATGCTATCAAAAGTACAAGAGTAGATGCACCAATTATTGAAGAATATCCAATTACTTTAGAATGTAAAGTAGCAGAATTACAACATGAATCATACGGTTTCAGAGTTTTAGGAGAAATCGTAAATGTTGTAGCAGATGAAAAAGTTTTAGATGAAAATGGTAAAGTTGACCCTACAAAAATTAATGCTTTTGTATTTGACCAATATCAAAATGGATATTATAAAATTGGAGAAAAAGTAGGACAAGCTTGGAATAGCGGAAAGAAATTTATGAATAAATAAGGATAACACATATCACATAAATAGAGTTACTAAAGGTAACTCTATTATCTGTTACAACTCAGTCTAAAATTCCTCGAAGACATAGATATTATATTTTTCGCTATCCCAACACTTTACGTACTCTAACTAAAATAGTTCCCATGAAACTATTGCTGATTTATTTTAAGGATGAAAACTTTTGAAAAAACTATTGACTTAAAGTAAACTTTAAGTGATATAAGGTAAGTATGTATAAATGTGAGGACGGTTTCGCAAATATAAAAAAAGGGGGAAAGAAGAAATGGATTATCGAATAAATCGTAGAACAGGAGACAAAATTAGTGTTATTGGATTAGGTGCTAGTTCTATTTCACAAGCAGGAGAAAAAGAAGGAATAGAGACTTTAAAAATGGCATTTGATAATGGAATTAATTATTTTGATTTAGCAGGTGGAGACGCAGAATGTTTTCCGTATTATGGAAAAGCTTTTGAAAGTGTGAGAGATAAAGTGATATATCAAATTCATTTTGGAGCAAACTATGAAACAGGAAGTTATGGTTGGACGACTAATTTAGAGAAAGTAAAAAAATCAATTGCATGGCAATTAGAACAATTAAGAACAGACTATATTGATTATGGATTTATTCATTGTATAGATGAAGAAAGTGACTGGAATGCATATCAAAAAAATGGTATATTAGACTATATTAAGGAATTAAAAGAAAAAGGAATCGTAAAACACATTGGGATTTCTTCTCATACACCTGAACTAGTGCATAAAGCATTAGATACAGGGCTAATTGATATGCCTTAGATAAACCAGGTGTATTAACAGTACTTCCAGGAATCAGAGGAAAAGAAGATTTAGAAGAAATTTTACAATTCAATAAAGCAACTGATGAAGAAAAAGATTATTCTATTATTAGTGAATTTACACCACCAGAAGCAACAGGAAAATGTGTATATTGTAACCACTGTGAACCTTGTCCTATGGGATTAGATATTGGGTTGATTAATAAATATTATGATTTATCAAGAGCAGGAGATATATTAGCAAAAGACCATTACAAAAAAGTTGATTTAACATTCTAGGAATTTTAATTCCTAGAATGTTAAAATACGTTGCACAGAAAAATTGCTACGCAATTTTTGCATCGACAATATCTTCACAGGATTTTTGTACACTGAACTGTAACTTTTTATTCCTATCATTTTTCTTTATTTTATAAAAAATGTTGCAATTTATATATATTTTCTGTTATAATAATAAAGATATAAAATAAAAAAGGGAGCAAGAAAATGAAAAACTATATAGGAAAAATTAATTTCATAAATATTTCAGCTGTTTTCTTAATAGTTGCTTTATTTTCATTTCCATTTTAGATAAGGATGTTTCGTTCCTTATTTTTTTTTGTCATTTACAATATATACAAATTTATCATATATGGATGGAGGTTAATATGAAAGAATTCAACAAAAAAATTGTACTAGAAGATGGAGAAGAATATTTAGGGTATGGATTTGGAGCAGACAAAGAAGCTATTTGTGAAATTGTGTTTAATACCTCAATGGTAGGATATCAAGAAATTGTTTCAGACCCATCATATACCTATCAAATGGTAGTGATGACATATCCATTAATCGGAAACTATGGAATCACAGATGAAGATTATGAAACCAAACAACCAACGATTGGCGGAATGGTAGTTAGAGAATATAATGATTTACCAAGTAATTTTCGCTATACCAAAACATTATCAGAATATTTAGAAGAAAATGATATACCAGGAATTTCAGGCGTAGATACAAGAAAATTAACGAGAAGTATCAGAAATAAAGGAAGTAGAAAGGTTATCATCACAGATATTACAACTAGTAAAGAAGATGCGTTAAAAAAATTAAATGCATATGATATTCCAAAAGATGCAGTATCAAAAGTAAGTTGCAAAAAGAAATGGTATTCTAGAACAGCAAACTATAAATATAATGTAGTAGCAGTTGATTGTGGTATTAAGTTAAATATCATAAGAAGTTTAAATAAAAGAGGTTGTAATGTAACGATTGTGCCATATAACACAACAGCAAAAGAAATTGAAAATCTAAAACCAGATGGAATCTTTTTATCAAATGGACCAGGAGATCCAGAAGATGTAAAAGAAGTTATCAAGCTTGTAAAAGAATTAAGGGGAAAATATCCAATTTTTGGAATTTGCTTAGGCCATCAAATGATTAGCTTAGCATATGGTGCGAAAACATATAAATTAAAATTTGGACATAGAGGTGGAAACCATCCAGTATTAAATCTAGAAACAGATAAGATTGAAATTACAAGTCAAAACCATAGTTATGCAGTAGATGAAAAATCTCTAGAAAAAACAGATTTAGTACCAACACATAAGAATATTTTAGATAATACCATTGAAGGGGTAGAGTGTAAAAAAGATAAAGTATTTAGTGTTCAATACCACCCTGAAAGTGCACCAGGACCACAGGATAGTGGATACTTATTCGATAAATTTATCCAAAATTTGGAAGATAATCGCTTTTGACGTTGTTACACTTCACTTGAAATCTAATCAACGTATAGAACATACGTCTCATAGATTTCAAGCTCGTGTGCCTAGTCAAAAGACGATTCTTTTCCAAATTTAACAGAGTTAAAGCACATCTAAAAATCTAATTTGTATAATAGAAAGGAATGAATAAAATGCCAAAAAGAAAAGATATAAAAACCGTACTAGTAATTGGTTCTGGACCAATTGTGATTGGACAAGCAGCAGAATTTGACTATGCTGGAACACAAGCTTGTTTAGCACTAAAAGAAGAAGGATATAAAGTTATATTAGTCAATTCCAACCCAGCAACCATTATGACAGATACAGCGATTGCAGATAAAGTATATATGGAACCATTAACATTAGAATATGTTGCTAAAATTATTAGATATGAAAGACCAGATGCTATTTTACCAGGAATTGGAGGACAAACCGGATTAAATATCGCTATGCAGTTATATAGAAAAGGGGTTTTACAAGAATGTCAAGTAGAACTTCTAGGAACAAGTAGTGAAAGTATTGAAAAGGCAGAAGATAGAGAAAAATTTAAAGAACTATGCCAAGAATTAGGAGAACCTGTCTTAGAATCTATTATTGCAGAATCAGAAGAAGAAGGAATTGCAGCTGCTAATAAAATTGGATACCCAGTTGTTCTAAGACCAGCTTTTACTTTAGGAGGAACAGGTGGAGGATTTGCAGATAATGAAAAGGAATTAAAAGATTTAATAAAACATGCATTAAAACTTTCTCCAGTAAATCAAGTATTAGTAGAAAAAAGCATTAAAGGATATAAAGAAATTGAATATGAGGTAATGAGAGACCATAATGATACTGCAATAACTATTTGTAACATGGAAAACTTAGATCCAGTAGGTATCCATACAGGAGATTCTATTGTTGTTGCACCAAGTCAAACATTAACAAATAAAGAATATCAACTATTAAGAGATAGTGCCTTAAAAATTATTAGAGCCTTAAAAATAGAAGGTGGATGTAATGTTCAATTTGCTTTAGACCCACATTCATTTAACTATTATGTAATAGAAGTAAACCCAAGGGTATCTCGTTCATCAGCATTAGCTTCAAAAGCAAGTGGATACCCAATTGCTAGAGTTTCAGCAAAAATAGCAATTGGTATGCGACTAGAAGAAATCCCATTAGCCAATACACCAGCAAGTTTTGAACCAGCATTAGACTATATTGTTTGTAAAATACCAAGATTTCCATTTGACAAATTTACACTTGCTTCAAATAAACTAAGCACACAAATGAAGGCAACAGGAGAAGTCATGAGTGTAGGAAGAACATTTGAAGAAAGTTTATTAAAAGCAATAAGATCACTAGAAACAGGTGTATGTCATATTTATCATAAGAAATTTGACGAGATGGAAACAGAAGAGATGATGACATACATAAAAGATGGAACAGATGATAGAATTTATGCTATTGCAGAATTAATGAGAAGAGATGTCGATTTAGGATTAATTTATGACACAACAAAAATTGATATGTTTTTCCTAGAGAAAATAAAAAATATTGTAGAAATGGAAAAAGTGTTAAAGCAAAATGTAGGTGATATTGATACATTAAAGGCTGTTAAGAAAATGGGCTTTAGTGACAAATACATTGCCAAAGTATGGAAGAAAAAAGAAGCAGATATTTATGAATTAAGAAAGAAAAATAATATATATCCTGTATATAAAATGATAGATACTTGTAGTAGCGAATTTGAAAGCTATGTGCCATATTTCTATTCAACATATGAAGAAGAAAATGAATCAATCGTAAGTGATAAGAAAAAGATTATTGTATTAGGTGCAGGACCAATTAGAATTGGACAAGGTGTAGAATTTGACTATTCTACAGTACATGCAGTAAAAACAATTAAAGAAGCAGGATATGAAGCAATCATTATTAATAACAATCCAGAAACCGTTTCAACAGATTATACAACCAGTGATAAACTATATTTTGAGCCATTAACTGTAGAAGATGTTATGAATATTGTAGAACTAGAAAAACCAGAAGGCGTTGTAGCAGCTTTAGGTGGACAAACAGCTATTAACCTTGCAGGACCACTTTCAAAATTAGGTGTTAAAATCATTGGTACAGATGTGAATGCTATTGAAAAAGCAGAAAACAGAGACGCTTTTGAAAGAGTAATGAAAGACTTAAAACTATTACAACCAAGAGGAGAAGCTGTAACCAATATAGAAGATGGAATCAAAGTTGCAAGTGAAATTGGGTATCCAGTATTAGTAAGACCAAGCTATGTATTAGGTGGAAGAGCAATGCAAATTGTTTCTAATCAAAAAGCGTTAGAAAAATATTTGAAAACAGCTGTTGAAATCAATACAGAACAACCTGTATTAGTCGATAAATATATAACAGGAAAAGAATTAGAAGTAGACGCTGTATGTGATGGAAAAGATGTATTCATACCTGGAATTATGGAACATGTTGAAAAAACAGGAATTCACTCAGGAGATAGTATTAGTGTATATCCAACATTTAGTGTTAGCCAAAAAGCAAAAGATACAATCATAGATTATACAGTAAAATTAGGATTAGGAATTGGCATTGTTGGATTATATAATATTCAATTTATCGTAGATAAAAATGAAGATGTATATGTTATTGAGGTAAATCCAAGGTCATCTAGAACAGTACCATTTATTTCAAAATCAACAGGTTACTCTTTAGCAGATATTGGAACATTAGCTATGCTTGGAAAATCTTTAAAAGAACAAGGAATAACACAAGTATACCCAAAAGAAAAAGAAAAATGGTATGTAAAAGCACCAGCATTCTCATTCTCAAAATTATCAGGATTAGATGCAACACTTTCTCCTGAAATGAAATCAACAGGAGAAGCTATTGGATATGATAAAAAATTAACCAGAGCATTATATAAAGCATTACAATCTTCAGGAATGAAACTTGCAAACTATGGAACCATATTTGTAACAATAGCAGATAAAGATAAAGAAGAAGCATTACCATTAATTAGAAGATTTTATAATTTAGGATTTAATATAGAAGCAACAAAAGGAACCGCTAAATTCTTAAAAGAACATGGCATCAGAACAAGAGTAAAAAAGAAAATTAGTGAAGGTAGTGAGGAAATATTAGAATCTTTAAGAAAAGGATATGTAAGTTATGTCATCAACACAAGAAATATTGATTCCATAGATCAAGAAACAGATGGAACATATATCAGAAGATGTGCAACACAAAATAATGTACCAATGTTTACAGCATTAGATACTGTAAGAGCAGTACTGGATGTGTTAGAAGAAATTACACTTGGCATATCAACAATTGATGAATAAATAGAAAAAAGTAAATCTTGTAAATAAAATGCAGATTTACTTTTTTTTGCCATGACAAATATTTATGCTTTTTCGAGAACTTAAATATATATAGTTAAATTAAAGTTGTAACCTTTTTCTAAAAATGATAAATATATAAGTGGAAAGTATAGATTTTTCCAACCAGATTTGTAGCTTAGGGAAGGAAAGTTAGTAAAAATGAAAAACGAAAAAACGATTGAAAATTATATAGTAGATAATGAATTAGATATGCCAAGAGTGTTTGATGAGTATTATCACTATGTAAGTACCATTATAAAAAATAAACAGACTATCAAAATAGAAGATGAAGAAGAGATGATAGCAGATGTGTTTTTGATTTTATGGAAAAACAAAGATAAATTAGATAGAAAAGCTATTTTTAGTCCATATATAGCAGGAATTACTAAAAGATTGATTTATAAAAAATATAAAGAACTTAGCAAGATGATGCAATTTTCTCAATATGAAGATGAAATGGTTAGTCATTTTAATGTGGATAATATTGTAGAACAGAAAGAAATGAATGATTGTATTACAAGGAATTTAAAAACATTAGGTAATACAGAATATGAAATTTTTAAGAAATTTTATTACGAAGGAAAAAAAGTAAAGCAAATTGCAAAAGAGATGAACATAAGTAATAGCAATGTAAAAACAAAACTACATAGAACGAGAAAAAAGATAAAAGAAATTTTAAAAGTAGGAGGTTTTTAAAATGGGAAAAGACAAAATTTTTGAAAATATCCAAGAAAATATTGCCATTGAAAACTTTAGAACAATACATAAAAGACATGAAAGAACAAAAAAGATATTACAAAGTACACTAACAGTCATGATTTGCTGTTTATCTATAACAGGAATTGTTTTTGCAAAAGATATTTCTACAAAATTGTATAATAACTTCTTTATGACAGGTAAAGGTATGGAAACTGCAATGAATGAAGGATACATTGAAGATACTAATATGGATTATGAAAATGCTAATACAACTGTGGAAAATATAGAAACAGGAGAAATTATAGAAGATGTTGAGACAAAAGTAAAAGTATCTGAATTTGTTATGGATGATTTCAATTTGAGCATTACATTTGATGTTGAACTATCTGAAAAAGCGAAAGAACTTGTAACAGCAGATGAAATATGGAAATTCAATTTTCCAGATTTAGTGATATCAGATGAAAATAATATTGTTTTGTATTGTCAATCAGGGGTTAGATATGAAGAATTTAGCAAAGAGAAAAATTTGGGATTAGATTATAATGAAGCAATGGACCAAAAAATGTACATTGGAAGTGGTGTGAATATCATTCCTGTTCAAAGAGAAGGGAATCATGTAAAAGTAATTTACAATATTTATACAGGTGGAGATAGTCACTATCCAAAAAGTAAAACGCTAACAATAGATATGACGAAAATTAATATTTCTGAAAATGAACAAGCAAGTATGGGAGAAGAGGAAATTACCCTTACAGGAGATTGGCATTTTGATATAGCAGTTCCAGAAAAAATGTATAATAGACAATCTGTTGTATATACGCAAACAGATACCACAAATGAAGATTATCAAGTGGAATCTGCAACTTTATATGATACTGGAATGGAAATTACAGCAAAGGTACAAACAGAAGCATTACCAGAACATCCAAAATTTTTAGAGTATGATTTTTATGATAGTTTATCAGATGACGACCCTTTAAAAAATCAAGATATTTTAGGATATATTAGTTGGAAAGAGCGACAAACAGATGCATACAAAGAGTATCATAAAAAAATAAATGAATTGACAGATATTACGGTATATTTAACAAATGATAATGGAGAAAAATTCACATTGATACAAGGTCCAAATGAAAATGGTTCAGTAGGGGTTAATGAAGAAGGAATTTTGACATTTAAAGGTATGTTTGATTTAACAAAATATAATCAAGCAGAAACTGTCAGCGTTCATTTTGAATACAATAATCAGACAGAAGAAGTAGTCCTAAAGAAAGGGGATGAATAATGATATGAAAAAGAAAGTATTATGCATTTTTGTGATTATGATAATTGCAATAGCCAGTATTTCTAATATCGTATTTGCAGATGAAATCCTTACATTACAAGAAAAAAATACAATAGCAGAACAGTTCTTTGAAGATTGGATAGAAGCATATAAAAATGAAGATGTACCTGAAAATAGAAGAATCACAGATTATAGTATGGGAAGCATTGGTATGGATGATATAAGTGAAAATGAATTTTTAGCAACTATTGAATTTACTGTGACACCTGTTTCAATAGAAAATACAGAATGGAATTATGGGGAACCAGAAACAATATTATGGGATGAACACCCATTCATTTGGTATGTAAAAAACAATATATGTTATATCAAAATAAAAATGGAAAATGGAGAATATCAAGTAGAATATATTCGTGAAACACCAGAAGGATATGATGAATTTGCACAAAGATTTGAAGAATATAAGAAAACACATGAGCAAGAAGAAGTTTCAAATACACAAATTCAAGGAGAAGAAACAGAAAATCAATTAGCAAATCAAGAAATAGAAAAAATGAGCAATGGAATTGTAATTGGGTGTTCAGGAATTTTAGTGACCATAATCAGTTTATTAATTATAAAATTTGTTAAATATAAAAGAAAAACAAAACATTAAGTGATATAAAGAGAAGTATGAAATAAATTGAATATCCATCAAGTTTAAGGTTATACACGATTGTTCTCGAATAGGAAAAAGCATTTTTTCCTATTCGAGAATTTTACTTTAGCAATTATAAACATTCAATTTTGAGAAGATTTTTCTCTATATTCATTTCCCCATTTTACCATAGAATCTAAAATAGGTTTTAAGCTTAATCCCGTTTCAGTAAGAGAATATTCAACTCTTGGCGGAACTTCGGCATATACTTTTCGTTTTACAAGACCAGAAGCTTCCATTTGTCTTAAATTATTGGTTAATACCTTTTGCGTAATACCAGTAACAGATTTTCTTAATTCTCCAAATCGTTTCGTTCCTGTTAATAAATCTCTAATAATTAAAACTTTCCATTTTTCTCCAATTAATCCCATCGTGATTTCTACAGGACAAGCAGGTAAATCCTTTTTTGTCATTGATAAATACCTCCTAAGAATTTTTTGATTTTGCTAATATGTATTTTTTTATACAATAATAACAAAAAAATAATGAAAAGTAAACTAAATAATTTTACAAAATCAGTTATAATTTAAAATTTTGTTGCAATCCACAGTTTAAAAATTTAGACTTGCAAACCTTCTAAAATACATAATTGTTACTTTGAGGAAACTATGCCACTTTAAAGTGCCTACTTTACAAAAGGAAAAAAGGCATTTACAATATGTTTAGAAATTGAAAAACGTAGCTACTAATTTTCAAAAAATCAAAGAAGAGGAAAAGGTTGAAAAATATTTTTTACATTATAGGAAATTGTATTTCCTGCAATGCAAAAAACAAAATTAGATATGGCCTTGGAAAGGAAATGAAAGAAAATGGAAAGTGTAAAAAAGAATTTGAAAAAAGGATATGTAGAAGTATATAATTTTGGAGAGATAAAATTACATAGCTATCAAACAAATGATTTAATGAATGATGAAAGCTATATTTTAGAAAATGATAAAAATGTATTATTAATAGAATTCCCAGCATTTTATGATAATTTAGAAGAATTTGAAACATATGTAAAAGGATTAAATAAACATATAGTAGGAAAAGTATTTTCAGACCATCCAAATGGAGGAACAATTCTAAAAGATGTAAAAGGTTATGCTTCAGAAGGAACAATAAAATCTATGAAAGAAGGAACTATTCACAATTTGGTAACTGGATTTGAAAGTTCATTTGGAGGGGCTTTTGCAAAAGAATATCATGAAATAACAGATATTTTAAAAGACAATACAGTCAATATTGGTGGATTTGAATTAAATATAACGTATCATGATGAAAACATTGAAATTGAATTACCACAAATCAATTGTATATATACCCATATGTTAGGACATGATTGTCATTCAATTGTTGCAGGAGAAGGCCATGCAAATGCAATTATAGCACAATTAAAAGGATATAAAGAAAAAGGATATAACTTAATATTATCTAGTCATTATGTACCAGAAACAATGGCAGATGTTGATACAAAAATTGCTTATATTGAGGACTTAAAAGTATTAGCAAAAGAATCTTCAAATGCAGAAGAATTCAAAGACAAAGTAAAAGCAAAATTTCCAACATATAGTGGATTAAATTATTTAGATATGACAGCAGGATATTTCTTTGCAGAAAATTAAAACGAGACGGTGAACTTTAAAGTCTGTCTCTAAAGTTCACCGAAAGTTTAAAGGATTGCTACAAGGCAGTCCTTAAAAAGCTTATAATTGGAGATGATGATTTTGGAAAAATTAGATTTTTTAATTCAATATTTATTAAAAGAAAATAGAGAAGTAAACATAGATAAACTTCCAACAGATATAACCGAAAAAAAGAATTTGTATCGTTCACTTTGTAATATTAGAGAGCCAAAGCCAATTTCAGAAGAGTATTTAGAAGTTGAGAATACATATTTACAAGAAGAATTAGAGAAAAAAGATATTATAAAAGTAGAAGATATAAAACCTATTGCTGTTATAATAAAAGAATCTAATTTAGAAAATAAAAACCAAATATGTTTATGGCAGGGAGATATAACTACATTGCATATTGATTCAATTGTTAATGCTGCAAACTCACAAGGATTAGGTTGCTTTGTGCCTTGCCATAAGTGTATTGATAATCAAATTCATACAATGGCAGGTGTAGGACTAAGACTAGCATGCAACGAAATTATGAAAAAGAAAGATTATCAGTTGAAAACTGGGGAAGCCATTATCACAAAGGGATATAATTTACCTGCCAAATATGTAATCCATACAGTTGGACCAATTATATATGATAAGGTTACGCAACTAGAGGAACAACAATTAGCAGACTGTTATATTAATAGTTTGCAATTAGCTATGGATAATGGAATACGCACGATTGCTTTTCCATGTATTTCAACTGGAGAATTTCGATTTCCAAAAGAACAAGCAAGTAAAATTGCAATTGCCACAGTAGATAATTTTTTAAAACGTAATAGTGAGAAATTTGAAAAAATTGTCTTTAATGTATTTACAGAGGATGACAAAAGAATTTATGAAAAGAATATAGATATGGTGTAAATTTATTATAGAAAAGAGGAATGAATTTGGAAGAATATAAAATTCGATTACAAAATGCGAAACAAGTAATCCATAATGCGAATTATATATTAATTGGTGCAGGTGCTGGACTTTCAACAGCTGGTGGATTAGAATATGGTGGAGAAAGTTTTCAAAGAGATTATAAAGAATTCATTGAAAAATATCATTTTGAAGATTTGTACACAGCATCATTTTATCCATTTTCTTCACAAGAAGAAAAATGGGCATTTTGGGCAAGATTAATAAAATTAAATAGATT